>CAKRNI010000015.1 GCA_934370915.1 uncultured Lachnospiraceae bacterium | reverse complement strand
TTTAGTTTGAACTTCCTAAATGCAGAAAATGCTGTGCAAAGATTTTTGAATTTCGCACAGCATTTCAGCTATCATGCATCTGGAAAACGTCAGAGAACAGGCTCTGCAAGCATAGTTACAAGCAAAAATCCATTCCAGATCGGCTACACCGATGGGATTTTTGCCGTCCAACTTATGTTTTCTTACGGTCAGCGCAGCAAGTGCGCAGACCTACTGACAGTTACAGCTTTCCTTTAAATACTTCGCGGTACACTCTGGTACGAGCGACAGCACCTCGTCGGTCACGCCCTGCTCATCCAGGAGCTTCCGAACTCTGGAAGCACTGATGACCTCCGGCTTTCCGTCCGGACCTTCGGTGGTGATCCGGTCGATCTTGATGAAGGAGATATCGTATTTCGGGAGAATACGGATCATCGCCTCGTTATAGCTTCTTGTCACCGGATCAAAAGGCTCTTCTCCGGCGAAACGTTTTGTAATATGAAGGATCGGCGCGATCCTTGAGGCAAACAGTGTGATGTCTAACTCGCTCTGGATCTTCGCCGCGTCCTCGCCGTCCTTTAAGAAGTAGGTCGGGAATGTGGCGTTGGAGATCATATATGGTCCTGATGGATGTACAATGACGTTCGGAAGATGATCCGTACCTTCCCGGACAAGCTTCAGACGGTCCGCAAACGGGAACCGGGACCGGTTCTCCTCAACCACGAAGATATGGAGAAGGGAACATGCCTTAGCGGCGTAAGTGATCAGGGCGAGATGACCTTTTGTGAAGGGATTGCAGTTCATGACGATACAGCCCACGTTCTCATCGGTATCTGTCCCAGCGAGAAATTTCTTATAATAGTTGTCTAGTCCGGATTTCTTATTCTCCAGCATCAGGACCGATTCTGTCTCTGCCAGAGGATAAAATCCGCAGGATGTGAAAAGCACTTTGTTCTTCGGTCTGGTGATCACAAAAAGATCGTAATGCCCTGCCTCAAATCGGTTTTCGACAAGTCTGGACACGAGACTTCCGAGAGCATTCTGTCCTCTGAGACTCTCATCTACTGCAAAACACTTTAAAAGATTTCCTGCGCAGCATCCGCATCCTGTGAGATTCTCGTCGGAATCAAACACTCCGAACGCCGCCTCGATATCGTCCTCATAATTTAAATGATGCTTTGCGAGAAACTCCACAAGCATCTGTTTGTCGTGGGAAAAACCAAGGGATAATTCGTGAATACTGAGTTCTGTCATATAAAAGCACCTCCAAATGAGATAAAAAGCAATGATGTTGTAATGGGACTATGAATATAGTATAGATGAAAAAAGGATAGTTTTCCAGAGAAACGGCAGAGAAAAAAAGGGAAAATTGTAAAAGGAAAATCCGATGCAGGGCATAAGAAAAATATATGGGAAGAGATGAAAGGAAGGGTGAAAATACATGACAGGAAAAGGGGAAGACCAGAGGATCATGTATACATGACCTTCTGCTTGTTAAGAAATTGACATGCAAATAAAAGGATAGTATAATTATAAGCATTTCGTAGAGGTTTACGTTTGATGTTGAATTGCTTTTTGGGAAAAATTACTGATAAGAAAAAACGATGGGCAAAAACGGACACGGACATCGAGTGTGGGAACAGTGATAAGGGAGTGATGATATGACAACGCGTGATATGGCATATATTGTGAGCATCGCGGAGGAACAGAGCATTACGCGGGCTGCCGCGAAGATGTATATGGCACAGCCGGCTCTGAGCCAGTGCGTCCAGAAGGTGGAAAAGGAGCTTGGCGTGCTGATCTTTCTCCGGCAGCCCAACGGAGTGAAGCTGACGGCGGAAGGCGAGTGCTTTCTGGAGTTTGCGAAGAAAACATTGACGGAGCAGAAGACGATGGAGAAAAAACTGCTCGATCTTCAGAATTCAGACCGGGGTGTCGTTCAGCTTGGTTTTACGGGAATGCAGGCCATGTATGTTCTTCCGTATTTTCTGCCGCAGTTCAAGGAAAAGTACCCTTCGATCGATATTGTCCTGACAGAAGCAGCCAGCGAGGATATCGAGGAGAAGCTCATCAAAGGTGAGGTGGAGGTCGGAATCGTTCACCCGCCGCTTTTAAGGGAAGAACTGGAGTATTTTGAGATCAACCATGATGAGATGGTGATCGTTCCGAGAAGCAACAGCCGGTATCACAAGATGATCTACTACCGGGATGACGATCCGATGCCGTATCTGGACGTGGAATTTTTAAGAAATGAGCCGCTTATCGTGACTCAGTCCTGGCAGAGAAGCCGGATGGTCTGTGAGCAGATCTTTGATAAGATGGGCTTTCATCCACCGATCAAACAGGTGTCCAGAAATCTGAGTACTCTGGATGCACTGGCGCAGGTGGACTATGGAACCGTGCTTCTTCCGTCGAAACAGCTGTCGGATGCGCTGAGACGGCGCGGTGTCTATAAGATCGACCCGGCTTACAGCGTGCCCTACACATTTAATGTAGCAGTTTTAAAAAATGCATATCTTTCCTCTCCGGCGGAGAAGCTGGTGGAGTTTTTAAAAGAGATTCGTGGGACCTTCTAAGTACAAGAAGGTCCTTTTTATTATTGGATATCGGACAAAAGTGCATACAGGCATAATTGGAAGATCCGCCCGCAGTAGTCTGCTATTTTTTTAACAGACATATTTTTTACTTATGACCTCAACATGGTTTCCATATTTAACAAATATCTCCCGCTTTACTATAATGAAGCCATCAGGAAAAACCTGACTGCGCGCAGAATGATAAAGAAAACCGGCCGCTATTTCCCAGCATCCAAGGGGAGCGGTCACCGAAAACATGAAGGGGGAACGGACATGAACGGTATTGGAATTGGAATTATTTCCTTACTTGTTTACATTGCCGCCATTCTTGTGATCAATATGGTCCTCAAGAGAAAAATGGCAGAGGCCATGATGTGGTCATTCTTGATCATCCTCGCGATGGGTGGAATCTTTGCTGGACAGAACGTGTTCACATTAGCCCAGACAGGTATCAAGGCAGCGGCAAAACAGGAAGTTGTGTATGCTTCCATGGCATTCGTATTTATGGCATTTATGATGGATAAAACGGGCGTTATCGGACGACTCGTTGAAATCTTAAACAGCGTACTCGGACGTCTTCCGGGCGGTTCCGGATATGTATCCACCATCGCAAGCGCCCTGTTTGGCATGGTTTCCGGATCTGGTTCCGGTAACGCATCTGCGGTTGGTTCTATCACGATCCCGTGGATGAAACAGAGTGGATGGAGCACTGAACGTGCAACAACGATCGTAGCCGGTAATGCCGGTCTGGGAATGATCTTCCCGCCATCCTCTTCCATGCTTCTTTTACTCGGTATGGAAGCGATCGCTGCTGAGCTTGAAAGCAACACTTTATATGTAGGTCTTATGTGTACCGGCCTTGTGATCCTCGCATATCGTCTCTTTGTCGTATTCTGCTATGCAAAGAAGGACGGCTTAAAGGCATCCGCAGGAACAGGTGAAAGCCTCGGGGCAGCATTCTCAAAGAATGCATCATCCCTGATCATTTTCCTCGGAATCATCGTTCCGCTTCTGTTCCAGATGGGACCGACCGGAAATGCAATCAAAGCGACATTAAACGCCCACACAGAAAAATCCTTTAAGGCAATTTCCTTAGTAATGTGGATCCCGATCATGATGACTTTCTTTACGATCGTTGAGGGCTGGAAATATCTGCCCCACGATTTGAAAGGCTGGAAGGACATGATCAAAGCGTCCGCACCGAAGTACAGCGAGGTCGGCTGTCTGTTATTCTTCGCCTTCGCAGCTGCAAGCGTACTGACAAAGCTTGGTCTTCAGGATGAGTTTACCGCAGTATTTGATACACTCGGAAGCAAATCTCCGATTCTTGTAGTTATCATGATCGCGGTGATCACCACACTGATGGTTGGTCCGTTCACAGGAACTGCTTCCACAACTGCACTTGGCGCTCTTGCCTATGCAGCACTGCGTTCCCTTGGGCTTGCACCGGTGGCATGCTGCGTAGCATTCCTGCTTCTCGTTTCCAACGAGGGCTGCATCCCGCCGAACTCCGCGCCGATCTATATTGCAAGCGGTATTTCCGGACTGAATGAACCGTCCAGGATTTTTAAGAACCTGTTGTTCCACTACGCGATTCCGATTGTCCTCATCGCAATTCTTATCATGCTGGGCATCTTCCCGGTAGTAGGCGCTTAAGGAGGGAAAGATCATGAAAAAGACGATTTACAACATTTGTATGATAGTATTTGAGATCACACTTCCGTTATTCCTGCTCATGGGTGCGGTTCTTGTATTCGGACAGCTGATCGGAGCGCTGATGGGAAATGGTGCTATCGTACTTGGCTTAAATACTGCTATTAAAACTTATTCCATCTGGGTAGCCAGCATCTGCGCATTCTCTGGCTTTATCATGAGTTATGTGAGAGAAAAGAAGAAATAAGTGATCATCCATTGTGGCGGTCGTGCAGATGTTCCGTCTGTATGTCCGCCACAATGAGGTTACATGGCAATTCTATGAATGCAGTTCAGCCCTGCACTGGTTTGGATGAAGATAAAAAGATGTCATGGTTGAACAGTAACATTTTATGAGTTTGGTTAAAGTAGAAAACAGGAGGTATGATCTATGGAGATCAAGAAACCGGCAGTAGCCGGAACCTTAGAATCAAGCGACTGCCAGATCGTGATCCGTCCAAACGGTGGTGAGGGCATCGAGATCGAGTTAGAGAGTGATGTTGCAGTCATGTTCGGCGATTCCATCAGGGAAACGGTCAATAATACACTGGAAGAATTCGGTGTCAAGGATGCCTACGTGGAGATCCGCGATAAGGGCGCTCTCGACTGCGTCATCAAGGCGAGAATGGAATGCGTGATCTGCCGTGGCGCGGAGGAGAAATACGACTGGACAAAGGAGGATGCGAGATAATGGCTGAGAAGACGATCCACTTAAAACGCACCAGCCTGTATGCCAGCGGTGCGAGCCCGGTAAACATGATCCAGGCGATCTTTTACAACGAGGACATGCTGATCTACGACCTTGAGGACTCCGTTCCGGCGACCGAGAAGGACGCGGCGAGATTCCTTGTATACAACATGGTAAAAAATCACAGACCGAAGGATAAATATGTCTGCATCCGTGTAAATGGTATTTATTCTGAATACTTGGAAGAAGACTTACAGGCGGCAGTCAGAGCCAACCCGGACTGTATCCGTATCCCGAAGGTAGAGTACGCGAGAGAGGTACAGGATATCTCCAGAAGAATCGCAGCCATCGAGGAGAAGATCGGTCTTGAAGTCGGAAAGATCGAACTGATCTGCAATATCGAATCCTACATGGGCGTCATCAACGCCATGGAGATCGCCCACTCTGATCCCCGTGTGGTTGCGATGGCTGTCAGCGCAGAGGATCTGACTGCAAGTTTAAAGGCCCAGAGAACGAAGAAAGGTCTGGAAGTATTCTATGCGAGAAATGCGGTCCTCATGGCATGCCGTTCCGCGGGAATCGACGCCCTTGATATCGTATTCTCTGATATCAATGACAAAGAAGGTCTTGAGGAGGACACAGCTCTCGCAAAGAACCTTGGCTTCGACGGAAAGACCTGCATCCACCCAAGACAGATCGACACGGTCAATTCGTTCTTCACGCCGAGCATGAAGGAAATCAAGTATGCGCTCCGTGTCTTACAGGCAGTGGAGGAAGGAAAGAAGCAGCATAAAGGTGCTGTGACTCTTGACGGCGGCATGATCGATAAGCCGATGGAGCTTCGGGCCCTCACGACATTGGCCCAGGCGAAGGCAGCCGGTATCCGCACAGAAGGGATGGTGATCTAGGATGGAACAGAGCAGAGAGACTTATATCAACGCAGTGGGACGCGAGATCCCGAAACAGATCGGAAATTATGTCGTAAAACCGTACACGGGCGCTTACACGACGGTTCCGTCCGACGCACCGGTACACACACTCCGCACCGCAGGAAAACATGTCTCCGGGGACTGCAAGATGGTGGAGAATTTAAAGGATGCAATCGTTAAGACCGGTTTAAAAGACGGTATGACGATCTCCTTCCATCACAGCTTCCGGGAGGGCGATGAGATCATCGGACAGGTCTTAACTGCGATCAGAGAGCTTGGGATCAAGGGACTCCGCTTCGCACCGAGTGCCGTTGTCAACATCAAGAATCCGTCCATCGTGGACTTTGTAAAAGACGGAACCATCGACCGCATCGAGGCCAGCGGTATCCGAGGCGAATTAGGTGATGCAGTTCTTGACGGACTGATGGAAAAGCCGGTTATTTTAAGAACCCACGGTTCCAGACCGAGAGCTATCGAGGCCGGAGAGCTTCAGATCGACGTGGCATTTATCGGCGCGTCCGCGGCGGATGAGTACGGCAATGCCACAGGCCAGATCGGACCGAACGCCTGCGGTTCTCTCGGATATTCCTTCGTGGATGCCATGAATGCCGGAAAAGTTGTTGTGATTACTGATTACCTTGTCGATTATCCGTGCTGCCCGGCAAGTATCTCCCAGCAGTATGTGGATTATGTCGTAAAGGTTGACCGTATCGGCGATCCGGATAAGATCGGAAAAGGCGCGGCAAGAATGACAAAGAATCCGAGAGACCTTCTGATCGCGGAGCGGGCGGCGGACGTCATGGCGGCTTCCAGAATGTTCAAGGAAAACTTCTCCTTCCAGACAGGTGCCGGTGCCATCAGTATCGCCTGCACGAATTACCTGGCAGACCGCATGGAGCAGAGAGGCGTGAAGGCAAGCTTTGCCCTCGGCGGCATGACAGCGGCCATCGTTGACATGTACAAGAAAGGTCTCGTGAGAGTCTTAGAGTGCAGCCAGTCCTTTGACGCGGTGGCGGCGAGAGCCATCGCTGAGGAGTCCGGAATCGTGGAGATCGACAACGCGGTCTACTCAAACCCGTTCACAAAGGGCTCCATGCTGGATAAGTTAAACTTCGGCGTTCTCGGAGCGCTGGAGGTCGATACAGACTTCAACGTCAACATCCTGACCGGATCTTCCGGTGAGATGATGGGCGGCCTCGGCGGCGGACCTGATGTTGCAGCCGGATCCGACATTTCCATCGTCTGCCTGCCGGTAGTCCGCGGAAGAACTCCTTCCATCACAAAGAAAGTCTTCACCTGCTGTACTCCTGGTGAGACCGTAGCTGCTGTTGTCACAGAGGCCGGCATTGCGCTGAACCCGAAGCATAAATACTATGCAGAGCTGAAGGAAGACTTAGAGAACGCAAACTTAAAGCTTGTGAGCATTGAGTACCTGCAGCAGCTCGCAGAGTCCTTAACGGGCGTTCCGAAGCCGATTGAGACGACAGACCGCGTAGTCTGCATCGTCGAGTACCGTGATGGTACCGTGATCGATGTGATCAAGGAGATCAAAAAGTAAAAAAACAGGGCGGTATATCCCAGACAGTTCTGTCGACAATATTTGTTACCCTCATTATATCTTTATACCCCATAAAAACACCCGCTGGCACAGCCATCCAGAGAATGGAGATCGATGCTGGCGGGTGTTTTTTTCTGCCATACAGCAGAAAGAAACAGTCGGCGGCAGTTCTGTGGATATTTTAAATTTGCTCTCGAAGTTTAAATGTGGTACGATAATAAAAACCGTTTTTCAAGGAATGCCGGAATGGCAGTCTGGAAAAATCGAAGATTTTATGGAAAAGATACGAGGAACATAACATGCTGCATCTATATTTCGCCCCATTGGAGGGGATCACAACATATCCATACAGGAATCTGCACCACAAGTATTTTGGGGGTGTGGACAAATATTTTACGCCATTTCTGGCACCGGGGCCGGAGCAGGGGATGAGCGTGAAGGAGATGCGGGATGTGCTGCCGGAGAATAATGCGGGGGTACCGGTGGTGCCGCAGATCCTGACGAACCGGGCAGGAGATTTCCTTCTGGCATCAAAGAAATTAGCAGAGATGGGATACCGGGAGATCAACCTGAATCTTGGGTGTCCGTCAGGGACGGTCACAGCGAAGAAAAAAGGTTCCGGTTTTTTACTTTACCCGGATGATCTGGATCGTTTTTTTGATGAAGTGTTCTCGGACGCGTCGGTGAGAAATGAGGAGTTCCAGATCTCTGTTAAAACCAGGATCGGAAAGAACGAAGTGGAAGAGTGGCCGGAGATCATGGCGGTCTACAACCGGTATCCGATCAGCGAGCTGACGGTACATCCGCGGATCCAGAAGGAGTTTTATAAAGGTGTTCCGCATCTTGACGTCTTTGCGGATATTTTAAAGGAGAGCCGGAATCCCGTCGTATACAACGGAGATTTGTTTACGGCAGAGCATATGAGAAAGTTCCGGGAGAAATTTTCATCGGTGGAGAACGTGATGATCGGGCGGGGACTCATCAGAAATCCGGCACTGGCAGAGCTGATAAAAATAGAAGAAGCCGGTGTGGAAAATGCCCATGTCTGTGCAGGATCCGAAACCGGAAACAAAGAGACATCACCGGAGCAGACGGAAAAGACGGTACCGGAGTCCAGAAACACGGGAGGGAATCTCATGCCCCGGATCCGTGCCTTCCACGATGAGATCTTTGAATATTACCGCGAGACCATGTCCGGTGACAGAAATCTTCTTTTCCGTATGAAAGACCTCTGGAGCTATATGTTAGAGGAGGTTCCGGACAGTGAAAAATTAGCCAAAAAGATTCGCAAATCCCAGCATGTGCCGGAATATCTGACGGCGGTGGATGAGGCGTTTGCGGGATGGGAGCGGACGTTTTAAGAAAGGAGAAGTTTATGCAGCTACTGATCAAACAGAGAGTTTTCTCATGGACGGATACATACGATGTGTATGATGAGAAGGAAGAACCAAAATATTTTGTAAAAGCGGAATTTTTTGCACTGGGGCATCAGATCCACGTATACGACAAGAGCGGACGGGAAGTTGGCATGGTGAAACAGCGCCTCCTTACCCTGCTTCCGGCATTCGATATCGAGATCGATGGAAAAGAATTCGGAAGCGTGCAGAAAGAGTTTTCCTTCTTTAAGCCCCGGTATGAACTGGATTACAACGGCTGGCGGTGTGAGGGCGATTTCCTGGCCTGGGACTACGATGTGTATGAGGAGTGCTGTGCGGTGGTCCATATTTCAAAGAAGCCGTTCCATTGGGGCGACACCTATGTGATCGACATTCTGGATCCGCGGGACGAAACTATGGCGCTGATGCTGGCAATCGCCATCGACGCTGCAAACTGCACGAATAAATGATCATCGTCACAGACAGAAGATCATGTGGAAAAGCAGAAGGACAGAAGTGGAAATATGGAGGAAATGATATGGAGAATCCCGGAAAAGAAACGTATGTAGAACAGATGGAGCGTGTGAATCAAACAAATCCATTTATGCTCCACAACAGGATCCGTGCGGTCGCATTATCGGAGGACCGGGCCGAGGTCAGGGCTGAGATCACAGAGGATTCCCTGAATGCGATGCAGACGGTCCACGGCGGCCTGATGTTCGTGATGGCTGAGGTGGCCGCGGGACTTGTAACGAGGAATGACGGAAGAAAATATGTGACTCTGGACAGCTCTTTCCGCTTCCTTCGCGGCAGCAGCGCAAAAAACATTCAGGGGCTGGCGAAGATCACAAAGCGCGGAAAGACCGTCTGCTTTACAAAAGCCGAGGTCGTGGAGACCGATACGGGGAAGCTTCTGGCAGAGGGAGAATTTACGTTTTATTGTATGGGAGAGTAGGAAATAAAAACAAATACCGACAGAGAAAAAGCGGCGTTGGAGGAATGAATTCCGAAGACGCTCTTTTTTTGTTGCCATGCATTCAAAAGATATGGTCGATCACAGTTTCCTCAGATAGGAAACAGTCAGGAAAGGTTCTGCAGAGCAGACAAGATATCGAAACAGAAAACAAACAGTTTGTAATATGACAATAAAATAACGAACAAAAAGTATGAAAATCCGCTTGACAAAGACATATGTCCGTAATAGAATCAGATTAAGACAAAACGAAAAGTAATTCATACAAACTATTAGTAAGAATCAGAGCCAGTATGTATGATCTCAAATTTCTAAATGCCAGGACAGCAAAAGACCCAGGAATTCTCAATAACCCGGAACGGTCACAGAAAAAGAAGAATTCCATCGAGCTCTCCGGCGTGTGAGGAGGAATGACCATGGAAAGAGACAGTTATGTTTTTAAGACTCCGGCATCCAAGCTGGTACAGGTCGCAGCGATCGCTGCGGAGTACCGGGACCGTCCGGATATGCTGATGACGGTTCTGATCCGCGCCCAGAAAGTCGTGCCGGCGTTCTCGAAGGCGGTGGCGAGAGTGATCGCGCGGGAGATGAACATTCCGATGAATCAGGTCTACAGCTTCGTGACATTTTACGCAATGCTTTCGGTAAAACCTCAGGGGAAATATATCGTCCGCATGTGCAAGAGCGCCCCGTGCCACGTTCACGGCGCAAAGGAGATTGTGGAAGCCATCGAGGATCAGCTTGGGATCTCGATCGGAGAGACAACGGAAGATGGGCGGTTCACATTGGAATACTGTCCATGTCTGGGACTCTGCGAGATCTCCCCGGCGATCATGATCAATGACCGGGCTTACGGAAACCTGACCCCGGAATCTGTCCGGGAGATCATCAAACAATATATCAGAGAGGATGTGTAGATCATGCAGGAAGTTCATGTACTCTTGAAAAACCGTGGAAAAATTGACCCGAAAAACGCGCAGGAATACGCAGATAACGGTGGCTTTACAGCTCTCGAAAAAGCACTCTCGATGACACCGGAAGAAATTCTGGAAACAGTGAAAGCGGCGGGACTCAGAGGCCGGGGCGGCGCGGGATTCCCAACCTGGAGAAAGATGCAGTTTACAGCAACAGCAGCGGATCCGGTCCGCTACATCGTCTGTAATGCTGACGAAGGGGAGCCCGGAACGAACAAGGACCGTATCCTCTTATCGACGGATCCGTGTGCGATCTTTGAGGGAATGGCCATCGCCGGAAAAGCGGTGGGTGCCCACGTGGGATACATCTATCTGAGAGCAGAATATACATACCTTTTCCCGGTCATGCAGGCGGCTCTGCTCCATGCGGAATCATTAGGATATCTCGGAAAAAATATGATGGGAAGCGGATATGATTTTGAGATCAAGTTCCGTTCCGGCGCAGGCGCTTATGTCTGTGGAGAGGAGACCGCTCTCTTCGAGTCCATCGAAGGAAAGCGCGGCGAACCGCGATTCCGCCCGCCGTTCCCAAGTATTCACGGACTCTTCGGAAAACCGACGATGCTAAACAACGTGGAGACTCTGGCCAATCTGGCTCCGATCATCAGGAACGGGGCAGAGTGGTACAGGTCATTAGGAACGGAAAACAGCCCTGGAACAAAGCTTTTCACGGTTTGCGGAAATGTGGTGAGACGAGGTGTTTTCGAGTTTCCGATGGGCGTGAATTTAAAAGATATCATCTACGAAGTCTGCGGTGGAATCCCGGACGGGCATAAGCTTTTAGGCGTTCAGACCGGCGGAACCTCCGGTGCGATCATCAATGCAGACCAGATCGATATGAATCTGGATATCGACTCTGTGTCTGCATCGGGAGGACGTTTAGGATGCGGAACGATCCTTGTGATCGATGACCGGAACTGTATCGTAGATATCGTGCTCAACAATCTTGATTTCTTCCGCGGTGAGTCCTGCGGAAAATGTACCCCGTGCCGGGAAGGCGGGCAGCAGCTCTACAATCTGGTAAACCGGATTGCCCGGGGAGACGGTGCAATTCAGGATCTGGAAAAGATCGACGAGCTGACGGAGACCATGCAGCTCACTGCACTCTGTGGTCTGGGCCACTCCACGGCAGTTCCGGTCCGCACCAGCATCCAGAACTTCCGGAACGCATACCTGCACCATATTGATAAGGATTTTTGTCCGGTATGCAGCGGGAAAGGAGGAATTTATCGATGATCCATCTGATGATAGACGGCCAGCCTGTTGAAGTAGAAGAGGGAACGACAATCCTGCAGGCGGCGAAAAAGGCATGTATCCATATCCCGACACTCTGTTACCATGAAGATCTGAGTATCAAAGCAGTCTGTCGGATCTGTGTGGTGGAGGTGGAAGGCCAGAGACTTCTTCCGACCGCCTGCAGCACCCCGGTGTCCGAGGGCATGGTGGTCCAGACAGCCTCCCCGAAGGTATTGAAGGCGAGACGAAATATTCTGGAGCTTATCTTCGCGAGACATCCTCAGAACTGTCTTGTATGCCCGAAGAGCGGGAAATGTGATCTCCAGAAGGTAGCGCAGGATCTCGGCATGCATCTGGATATCCGCTATGATACCCAGATCCGCCACCAGAAAGAGGACTGGTCCTCCCCGGCGATCATGCGGAATCCCCAGAAGTGCATCCTCTGCGGACGGTGCCTTGAGATGTGCAATGATATCCAGGGAATCAATGTCCTCTCAAAGGAAAACCGTGGCTTCCATACACTTGTTGCCCCGGCCTACGGCGAAAAACTTGCGGACACGAACTGCATCGGCTGCGGTCAGTGCGTCCAGGTCTGCCCGACCGGCGCTTTGACGGTCCACTACCATACATATGGTCTTATGAAGCAGAAAGAGCTCGGAAAGAAGCTGATCATTCAGGTCGCCCCGTCTGTCCGGATCACGCTGGCGGAGGCTCTCGGTGAAAAGCCGGGCGTTGTCAGCACGGGAAGACTCGTATCCGCGTTGAAGCGCCTTGGATTCTACAAAGTGTTTGACTCTGATTTCTCCGCGGACTTAACGATCATGGAAGAGGGAACGGAACTCTTAAACCGCCTGAAGAACGGAGAAACACTTCCGATGATCACATCATGCTGTCCGGCATGGGTCAAATACTGTGAGACATACGCACCGGAGCTGACGGATCACCTCTCCACAGCGAAATCTCCGCAGCAGATGTTCGGTGCCATGATCAAGACCTGGTTCGCGGAGCGGGAAGGAATCGACCCGGGTGAGATCTGCAGCGTTTCTGTTATGCCGTGCACGGCGAAAAAGTTTGAGTGCACAAGACCGGAGATGCGCGACAGCGGATGTCAGGATGTGGATATTTCCATCACGGTCCAGGAGCTTGCGAGCCTGATCCGCGCGGGCGGAATCGACTTTGCGGAACTTCCGGACACACCGTTTGATGACCCGTTTGGCGAAGGAAGCGGTGCAGGACTGATCTTCGGCGCTACCGGCGGCGTTATGGAGGCAGCGCTCCGGACGGTCTACGCGGTCGTTACCGGTCAGGAGATGCCGAGACTGGAGTACACGGATGTACGCGGATTTAAGGGGATCAAGGAATCAACGATTAACTTAAACGGAACGGAGATCCGCGTGGCTGCTGCCCACGGAATCAGGAATGCGAAGACCCTTTTAGAGAAGATCAAAGAAGGAAAAGCAGACTACCACTTCATCGAGATCATGGCCTGCCCGGGCGGCTGTATCGGCGGCGGCGGAAACCCGCCAAAAACCTGGAAGATCATGGAGGAGCGGAAGAAAGCCATCTATGAGGCCGAAAGGAACCTTCCGATCCGCCTCTCCCACAAAAATCCGGCAGTAATGCGTGTTTACGAGACCTATCTCGGCGAGCCCTGCGGGGAGAAGTCACATAAATTGCTGCACACGACGTATTTTAACAGGCAGGATCTGCTGAGATAACGGATGCTTTTGGGGAATTCGATCACAGATAAGAATAAATAAAAGCGGATCAGAGAATGAATCTGATTGATTTTCGGAAAAATCAACAGTTCATATCAGATCCGCTTTTTTAGGATTGTTGAAAAAATACAATTTGAGGGGGCGAATTTATCACTTCGATATATTGTGTAAAATATGCGCCTGTGTTACGATAAAATTATGGAGAGACGCTATCACACCAAAAGACTGGAGGTAGTGTTATAAAAGAAACCAATATCAGAAGACAGGAAAAACGTCATGAGGAAGATCGTGAACGTCTGCGCAGATTTCGGCCGATCGATGATATATTTATGCGCGGTCTGTTCAAGGATAACCTTCCATTGGCAGAGCTTGTGCTGAGGATCATCACTGGAAAACAGGATCTGGTATTATTAAAATGTGAAATTCAGGCTGATATGAAGCGCGTGACAGGGGCAAGGTCCGTATGTCTGGATGCGTATGCGACTGACAGCATGGGAAGAAAGTATGATATCGAGGTACAGCGTTCCATTTATGGGGCTGATCCGCACCGTGCCAGATACCATTCCAGTATGATGGATGTGGAAAACCTGGATGAAAATCATGATTACAGGGAACTACCAGATACATATGTGATTTTTATCACAGAAAAGGATTATTATCAGGCGGGAAAGGCGGTGTATATGATCCAGAATATGAATCAGACATTAAACCAATCGTTTGGTGATGGGGCACATATCCTATATGTGAACGGAGAGTACCGTGACGATTCCGCCATTGGAAAGCTGATGCATGATTTCAACTGCGCAGATGCAGATGACATGCATTACGGGTTGCTGGCAGAAAGAACAAGGTATCTCAAGGAAAATTCGAAGGGAGTGAACGAGATGTACCGGACAATGGATGAGGTGGAAAAAGAGTGTTATGAGGAAGGACGAGAGAAGGGACGTGAAACGCAGGCTGAATTGACGGCAATAAATCTTCGAAAATTAGGATTGCCGTTGGAGCAGATAGCCCATGCTGTTGGATTCCAAGTGGAAAAGGTTGAAAAGTGGGTTAAGTAGGAAAAGAAAGATGGTGTGGGGATAAAGATGATTGGTTGATCGTAAAGAGTTGATCATATGTTTAAACACCCCCTTATTGGGAGCCAGAGAAATCTGGCTCCTCTTTTGTTTTACATCTGGGGTTTCGGGTGGTACAATCAAAGCATCAACGCAGAGGAGGAAAAACATATGTCTCTTACCTTGGAAAAGATTTTTGAAGCGAAAAACAGGATCGCCCCGTACACGACGAGAACACCGCTCATCCGTCTGGAAAAGCTGGATGAGTACCTTGGCTGTCAGGTGTATCTGAAGGCAGAGTGCATGCAGATCACCGGCGCGTTCAAGCTTCGCGGCGCGGTTAACAAGATCAGGATGTTGACACCGGAGCAGTTAAGCTGCGGGATCGTCGCGGCATCTTCCGGAAACCATGGAAAGGCAGTGGCCTACACCGCAAAGAAGCTTGGCGCAAAGGCGACGATCGTAATGCCGTATACGGCACCGGATATTAAAGTAAATGCGATCAAAGAGCTGGGAGCGGAGGTCGTTCAGTGTGAGACATCCGAGCGGTTTGACGTTGCGGAGCGGATCTGCAGAGAGAGAAATGCGACGATGGTTCCGCCATACAATGACGAGGATATTATGGCTGGACAGGGAACCGCAGGAATCGAGATTCTGGAACAGTGCCCGGAGATCGATACGATCATCGTTCCGGTCAGCGGTGGCGGACTCATCGGCGGCGTCTCAACGGCGGTAAAGGGTATGGATAACAGCGTTACGGTCTACGGGGCAGAGCCGGCAGCGCTTCCGAGATACAGCGCAAGTCTGGCGGCCGGAAAGCCGGTGAAGGTTGAACAGAAGAAGTCTATCGCGGACGCTCTCGTGTCCCAGATGCCGGGAGATCAGTGCTATCCGTATGTGGCGGCGAACGTGGACGGATTCTTTGATGTGGAGGATGAGTATCTGTTAAAAGCATGGAAGCTGCTCCTGACAGAAGGAAAGATCTTCTGTGAGCCGTCCTCCGCCATCACCGTCGGTGCTGTCTTACAGGGACTCGCGAAGGTGAAAAAGGATGAGAAGGTCTGCTTCCTGATCTCAGGCGGAAGCGCGGGGCTGGATCAGCTGAAGGTGCTGGAGGATGTGACGATCTGACAGAAAACTGAATCTGAGGGGCTGGCAGCCGTTCGGCTGAACATCGGTAGTTCATGATCAGGACACGCTGCTACCGGAAAGAGTTTCAGAAGACATAAGTGCGGACGGTTCTTGTGAACTCAACCAGAATCGGGTATAATAAGCGTGACCTTAATATATTTTGCAGGGAGGAAGTCACATGGGAAGCTATCTGAATCCGGGAAGCAAAGGATTTCAGGAAAGTTTAAACTCGGAAATTTATATGGATAAAACAGGACTGATTGAGAAGACAAATGCGGTTCTGAATACCCGGCAGAAGTTTCTGTGTGTTAGTCGGCCAAGGCGTTTTGGAAAGTCAATGGCAGCAGATATGCTGGCTGCATATTATGAACGGGGAGAGGATTCCTCCAGCTTGTTTGAGTCGCTAAAAATCAGCGGGGCAGCTTCTTACCATGTTCATCTGAACCAATATGATGTCATCAAAGTCAATATGCAGGAGTTTCTCAGTATGACCCACGACATGGATGATATGCTGGCCATGCTGCAGAAATACCTGGTGTTTGATCTTGTGGAACATTTTGAAGATATTCGGTTCCGGGATGAAAATAATCTGATTCAGGTGATGAAAGATATCTATGCGAAAACAAAGCGTTCTTTCGTGATCCTGATTGATGAGTGGGACTGCCTTTTCCGGGAGTATCAGCAGGATCAGAATGCGCAGAAAAAATATCTGGATTTTCTTCGCGCGTGGCTTAAGGACAAGGATTATGTTGCACTGGCTTATATGACAGGAATTCTGCCTATAAAAAAATATGGATCCCATTCGGCGCTTAATATGTTTACCGAGTATTCCATGACAGATCCTGGTGATCTGGCAGAATATTTTGGATTTACAGAGCAGGAAGTATTGGACCTGTGTAAAAAGTATCAAATGAGTTTTGATGAGGCAAAACGATGGTATGATGGATATGATCTGATTGCTCATCATCAAGCGGGTGATAGGTTTTACTCCATGTATAGTCCCAAGTCTGTTGTAGAAGCTATGCTGCGGCACAAATTCGGCACTTACTGGAATCAGACAGAAACATATGAAGCTCTGAAAATTTATATCCAAATGGATATGGATGGTCTGCAGGATTCAGTGGTGAGAATGCTTGCAGGTGAGTCGGTACCAATCAATATTGGAACCTTCAGCAATGATATGACCACATTTGCGACAAAAGATGATATTCTGACATTACTGGTTCATCTTGGATATTTAACCTATGACAGTATCAGAGAAACTGCAGCGATACCAAACAAAGAGGTTTCACAGGAGTATGTAAATGCGATCAGTACAATGAACTGGCATGGAGTTGCAGATTCCGTGGAGTCATCCAGAAAATTATTAGAGGCATTGTGGGCAATGGATGCGGATGCTGTCGCCTCCGGAATTGATAAAGCGCATGAGGAAATGTCGATTCTTCGATATAATGACGAGAATTCGCTCAGCTGTACGGTCAATCTTGCATTTTATTTTGCACGGGAATACTATACGATGATCCGCGAATTACCTTCAGGAAAAGGTTTTGCTGATATATGTATGATTCCGCGCAAGACGCATCTGGATAAACCGGCGGTGGTGATTGAACTGAAGTGGGATAAAAGCGCAGCCGGTGCGCTGGACCAGATCATAGAAAAGAATTATGGAAGTGCTTTAAAAGATTATCAGGGAAATCTGCTATTGGTTGGAATTAATTATGACAGAGTGACTAAGAAACATGAATGTGTTATCGGGTCGGTACAGAAACAGCTCTAATAGAATGGTATTTTTGGTCGCAGTTATGCAGGTACTGAACAGTTGCGAGAAATGTAAACCGGAGTACAGGGATATCAAGATACCTGTACTCCGGTTTTTATGAGAAGCGAGCTATTCTTCGCTGCCGTTATCCCCACGTCCGCTCCGTGCTTCCTCAAGGTAGTTGTAGAGCGTATATTTTGATACCTGAAGCGTCTCGCAGAGAAGAACGCTGGTCTTGGAAATTTTGAAGACACCCTTCTGGTCGAGATAGTCTAAGGCGCGGACCTTTTCTTCCTTATTCATCAGTCCCATCGGCTTTCCGACCAGAAGCTCTGCCTGTTTCATGTAGTACTTAAGAATGTCATCTACATTCTTTGTGGCAAGAGCATCAATATCATTTGTCGGCGCGTGATGGGTCATCGGGTACTGAACAAAAGCGCCCAGCGCACGCTGCGCATTCAGGAGATCCGAGACGTCCAGATTCACACAGACAGAGCCAACGATCTTTCCGCTTTCGTCCGGGATCAGCGTGGTGAAAGATTTATAGAAACGGTCTTTCGGTCCATTGGAGAAGGTCTGGATGCTGTCTTTCATCGGCTCGATGTCTTTTCCGAGCTGCGTGATCATTCCGCCCTTCGGTGAACCGCCAACCGCACGGCCGCTGACTGCCGGGTTTAAGGCATAGATGATCGTATGGTCATATCCTTTCCGGTAATCGTGGATCAGAATCTCACTGTTTTCGCCTAAAAATTTCTGGAGCCCCTCGAGAAAACGGATCAGAAAATCAAAGTCAAGATACTGGGAAATTTCCATAAATGTACCCCCATAAGATAAGCGCCAAAAACGGACATCTCCCCCGGGGTGTTCGCTGAATGTACGCTATGTGAAAAAAATAACAAAACGGAGGCATAAAAGAATGCCCCCGCAGGCTTCAATGTAAGTTCAGAATAGCATATGCCAAACTGTTTGTCAATAAAATAACATTAATGCAAACAAAAAGTTTGAAATAACTATTGACATTCCATCTTGTATGGCATATAATGAAGACACCAAACAAAAAGGAAGGAAAACAAACTTTCAGTTATAAATACCCATCCTTTTCCGGACCCGGGTTCCACTCACAGGGATCCCGAGTCCACCCACTTGAGACAGATGTATTTCACTCCTTGTTATAGAAATCATGCAGCGATAGCAGTACTGAACAGTTACGGGATCACGCAGCTATGAAGACGCCGGATCGTTGCAGAATCACATCGTGGTGGATGTGATAGAGACCGGTTTTCTGGCAGATTGGATGCCTGTCAGGAAAATGGAAGGCCGGGAGGCCCGCTGTCTCGCCACGGCGAAAAAATCCATATTTCCGGTATGGATTCCCCTGAAAAGGGAAAGATTATGGTACATATTGAGCAGGCAGAGCCCCTGAAACAGCTTATCCCCAATACAGCTGTTTCAGGGGCTTTGTCTTTTTGGAGGGAGCAAACTAAGCGGTAAAATGTGGGACGGCCGCATATATTGTATCGGTAATACATGTAGCTGGAGGAGCATATGAAATTCAAACAGAAAGTTTTTATTTTTAGTGTGATCCTGATCGTGGATATGATCCTGGCCGGTGGTGCGGTGCGGATGTGGAAGGAAAGAGGGGAAACATTTGATACGTGGGAGGCAAAACAGGTCGATACGGGAAGAAGCCCTGTGCCGGGCGAAGGGCTGACCACTGAGGTTTCGGAACATGATCACAGCGGAGCCGGACGAACGGAAAAGACAGCATCAGATCTGTACGGGCAGCAGGAGGACCGCGCAAAAAAGTATACGGCACTTACCTTCGATGACGGCCCAAATCCCAAATACACAAAGCCGCTCTTAGACGGCCTCAGGGAACGCGGAATCCGCGCGACCTTTTTCCTCGTGGGCGAATGCATCGACGGAAACGAGGATCTCGTAAAGCAGATGGCAAGGGACGGACATCTGATCGGTGTTCACTGCCTGACCCATAAAGATCTCACAAAAGAGAAGCTTTCCGACGCAGCAAAAGAACTTTGTGACACACGGGAGAAGATCCAGGCAGTTACCGGAGTCTGGCCGGAATATGTCCGTCCGCCCTATGGGAACTGGAATGTGAAGCTGGAGGAGGCTGTGGACATGATTCCCGTATTCTGGGATGTGGATTCCATCGACTGGCGGTTGAAAAATACGGAGAAAGTCACCGCAAAAGTGGTGAAGGATACGGAGGACGGGGACATTATTCTGATGCATGACGAGTTCAAAACCTCTGTGGAAGCGGCGTTCCGGATCATTGACAACCTGACAGCGAAAGGGTATACTTTTGTTACAGTAGACGAACTGATGGTCGATTAAGACCTGCAAAAAGAGCGGGAATGAATGCAGCGCGCAGATGGTGGTATTTCATGCGGAAACGGAGCGCTGCAAAACGCAGAAAGGCAGCTGCCATGGATTTATTTGATTATATGAGAGCGAACACGATGGAAAAGGAGTCGCCGTTAGCATCCAGAATGCGTCCGACGACTCTGGAAGAGGTGGTCGGACAGAAACATATTATCGGTAAAGATAAACTCCTTTACCGCGCGATCAAGGCGGATAAGCTTGGGTCCGTGATCTTTTACGGCCCGCCGGGAACGGGAAAGACGACTCTGGCGAAGGTGATCGCAAACACGACAAGCGCCCGGTTCGAGCAGATCAATGCGACTGTAGCCGGGAAAAAAGATATGGAAGAGATCGTAAAGAACGCCAAGGACGCCATCGGCATGTACGGGCAGAAGACGATCCTCTTCGTGGACGAGATCCATCGCTTCAATAAGTCCCAGCAGGACTATCTGCTTCCATTTGTTGAGGATGGAACGATCACCCTGATCGGCGCGACGACGGAGAATCCGTACTTTGAGGTGAACAATGCCCTGCTGTCAAGATCCAGGATCTTTGAGTTAAAACCGCTGGAAAAACAGGATATCCGGGAACTTGTGATGCGGGCGGTTTATGATACGGAAAAAGGAATGGGAACCTACGGTGCCGATATCACGGACGAGGCAGCGGATTTTCTGGCGGATGTGGCGAACGGCGACGCGAGAGCGGCGTTGAACGCAGTGGAGTTGGGAATCCTGACGACGGATAAATCTGATGACGGAAAGATCCACATCACGATCGATGTTGCGGCGGAATGTATCCAGAAACGTGTGGTGCGCTATGATCATGACGGGGACAACCATTACGATACGATCTCCGCGTTTATCAAGAGCATGCGGGGATCCGACCCCGATGCAGCGGCCTATTATTTGGCGCGGATGCTGTATGCCGGCGAGGATGTGAAATTTATCGCCCGACGGATCATGATCTGCGCGTCGGAGGACGTGGGGAACGCGGATCCGAATGCCCTTGTGGTGGCAGTCAGCGCCGCCCAGGCCGTTGAGCGGATCGGCATGCCGGAAAGCCAGATCATCCTCTCCCAGGCTGCCTCCTATGTTGCCACCGCGCCGAAGAGCAACGCGGCATACATGGGGATTGCAAAAGCGATGAAGACCGTGGCGGACACGCGGACCATGCCGGTACCTGCCCATCTTCAGGACAAGCACTACAAAGGTGCTGAAAAACTCGGCCATGGTCTCGGCTATAAATATGCCCACGATTACCCGAACCATTATGTCACCCAGCAGTATCTGCCGGATGGTATGGAAGGAATGCGGTTCTATGAGCCGTCGGAGAACGGATATGAGAAGAAGATCCGGGAGCACATGGAGTTTATAAAGAGAGCAGCCGGGGAGATAGAATAAGGAATTTTGTGAAATAATTTGATGAGCTGTCTGAGGGCTGTATATGCGGTAAGACAATTAAGCTGTAGATGCTGCAGGCAATAAAGAAAGAGGGAACTGTGCAGATGCTTCGTATTCTAAATCTGTAAAATTCCCTCTTTTCATTTTAGAAAGTGTGCGTTATACTCCCATCTTTGACACTTTATAAAGCCAAAAACAGCCATAGCCCCAGTGTTTATCAGGGGCGTGGCTGTTTTCGTTTT
>CAKRNI010000014.1 GCA_934370915.1 uncultured Lachnospiraceae bacterium | reverse complement strand
ATAACGGAGCATATCCTGATGCGTTTCCGGGAAAATGTGGTCAGGGATGGAGCGATGGCGGAGAAATTCTGTCGGGCGCTGGCAGATGGGAGTTGAGCAAATATTAAATTATGGGATTGCCTGCAACCGGAAGAAGTGTAAGGTAATGATGAAAAGAAGTAAATAGGAAAAAAGCACAGGGGCTGCTGTGATATGGAATAAGTGTTTGGATTGATTGGAACACACAAAAATTTCTTGTCACAGCAGCCCTTTTGTTGTACTTATATTACAATTTTTTCTGTTTTTCTTTCGATTCATCAAAGTAACGCATCAAACGATACAAAATCTCCCGTTCATCATCGGAATAATATTTTAGCGACAAAAGTTCCGTGTCATCCATTCCGAGAAGATAGTCCGAGGTAGTATGAAGCACCTTGCAGAGTTCTGGAAGAATTTTGCTGGATGGGATGGAAAGGGACATCTCCCATGCGTTTACACTAGAGCGGGTAATCGAGAGTCGTTTAGCCAGTTCACTTTGAGTCATGTCATTTTTTTCGCGAAGTTCGCGAATTCGATCAGCAGTTTGTACGATCATGGAAATCCTCCTTTTTATAATAATGATAGCGTTCCAAAAGGTAAATGAAATTATCATGAAAAGATAATGGGAAGTGACGGGATAAAAATATGTTAAATATAATTGTCTATAAAGGATAATGAAAATTGACAAAGGAACAAAAAATGATATAATTATTTTAAGAAAAATTGGACCACATGCAAAAACAAGATGTGCATTTAAAATATAGGTACGGAAAAAGTTACAATTAAAAAAATGGAAGAGATGGAGCAAGGCGTGATTGCTCAGGATTATACAAAACGATTAAAAAGGAATGTGAAAATGGGAGAATGGAATGACAATATTTTGTTTTTAGGCGGTTTCATATTGGCGGGGGCAGCAGCAATCGGCGGTGTTATCACTTATTTGATATCGAAGATTCGCTGGGCATCTTTAAATTATCAGCTGGATATGGAGTATGGAAAGAGAAATCTTTCGAAGCATGCGAAAAAACGATAGAAAAAACTAAAAGAAGTACGATGTTTCAGCACGATCAAAGTTATAGAAACAGGGGATAAGAGTATGCCAGAAATGATAGCTTCCACGTATGAAATAATAGAGAAGATTGGTTCCGGTGGCGGCGGAAATGTCTTTTTAGCGTATCATGTACGTCTGGGGAAAAAGGTTGTCCTAAAGGCGGATAAGCGGAAGATCACGACGAAACCGGAGCTTTTACGCCGGGAAGTAGATATATTAAAGGAGTTAAATCATCCGTATATTCCGAGAGTGTACGACTTTTTTGCAGAAGGCGATACGGTTTATACGGTTATGGATTATATCGAGGGAGAAAGCCTCGATCGTCCGTTAAAAAGGGGAGAACGGTTTTCACAGTCACAGGTCATCACATGGGCGTGTGAGCTGCTGGAGGCATTGTCATACCTTCACAGTCCGACCCACGGGGAACCGCCGCGCGGATTTGTACACAGCGATATCAAACCGGCGAACCTGATGCGGACCAGGGACGGACATATTTGCCTGATTGATTTTAACATTGCATTGGCTCTGGGCGAAGAAAATGTTATTGGCTGTAGCGCGGGATATGCGTCGCCGGAGCATTATGGACTTGATTATTCATCCAAAAGCGCGTTGGGGTTTGTGTCAGACAGTCATATAAGAGAAAATGAACCGAAGGATGAGATGGCAACGGTGCTTATGGCAGATGACGGGGCAGATTCAACTTTAACCGTTGCAGAGCCAAATCGGACAGAGACATTTCATAAAGAGGAAAGTGCTTCGAGCCAGTACAAAAAGGTAGTTCCCGATGTCCGCTCCGATATCTATAGTGCAGGGGCAACTCTATACCATCTTTTAAGTGGAAAAAGACCTGCGAAAGATGCGCTGGCGGTGGAACCGCTTCTGGAAGAAAATATAAGTCTGCTGGTCTGCCGGATCATAGAAAAAGCGATGAATCCCAATCCGGATCTCCGGTATCAGACGGCAGATGAGATGCTGGAAGATTTCAGGACACTTCGTAGCCGGGATCCACGTGTGAAGAAGCAGAAACGGCTGGATCGGACAATGGCAGCCGCTTTTGCAATTCTATTTGCAGCGGGTGTATCGATGTCTTTTGTGGGATTAAAGCGGATGAAAACAGCGGAGGAATGGTTGAAACTGACGGAGTATTCGAAAGCTGCATTTTCAGAGGGAGATGTGCAAAAAGCCGTTTCATATGCGTTGGAGGCGCTGCCGGATCGGAAAGGACTCCTAATGCCGCAATATGAGGCAGAGACAGAAAAGGCGCTGGCAGATGCGCTGGGTGTCTATGATTTGGCGGATGGCTATAAGGCGGAACGGGTTATTACATTGCCTTCAGAGCCGCTTGCCCTGGCAGAGTCGCCAGATGGGAGAAATGGGGCGGCGGTTTATGCGTGGAAACTGGCAGTTTTTGATATGGCGACAGGGGAGATACGGGCAGAACTTCCAGTCGAAGAATCTGCTTTGTCGGAGGTGCATTTTTTAGATGCAGATCGGCTCGTCTATGCGGGAGCAGAAGGAGTCAGTGTCTATGATATATCTGCTGGGAAAAATTTGTGGACCGGGGAGAAGGCGACGGCATTATCAGTATCCGGGGATGGGAAATGGATTGCGACTGTCTATAAGACGGAACCGTATGCAGTTATTTATGATGCACAGACAGGAGCCGTGCGCGAACGGGTTGATTTTGCCGGGCGCAGCCAGCAGGTAACGGCCAATGACCGTTTTGTAAATCCCCATGACAACCTGTTCTGTCTGAACGAAGATGGAACTTTTCTGGGAGTCAGCTTCCAGGATGGTTCCCTGGAAGTAATGAATCTGGAATATCCGGACGATACGCTGGTTTTATATGAGGCAGGAAGCGGATACAGCCACTTTGAAGGCGGATTTTACCAGAAATATTTTGCCTTTTCTGCATCTGGCAATCAGGGTTCCCAATTTGCGGTCATTGATACGGAAGCAGAAATACAGACAGGCGGATTTGATTCCCAGAGTCCGTTTGGCGTGTATACGGATGAAGATGGAATCTGCGTACAGACGGAAAATCTTCTGGTTCAGATCGATCCGGAAACGGGAGAGCAGAAACCGCTTGTAACACTGACTGATCTGATTGATGGATTTACCAGAGACGGGGAGAGAACCCTGATAACAGCGGGAAATCAGGTACAGTTCTATGACCGGAGCGCCAGCCTCGTGACTTCCTTTGAGAAAGAGACGGGCAATGAACTGCTTCAGATGGCAGGCGGAAAAGCGCTGATTGGCAACAGTGATTCGCCGTCCCTACGGGTCATTGGATATGAAGATCATAAAGAACAGGAGATATTTTCTTACGATCCGTTGGTCAAACATGATGAGGCGCGGGTCAGCGCGGATGGAAATACGATCCTGCTGTTTCAATACGATCGGTTCAATCTGTATGACAGGGCTGGAAATCAGCTCGCGGAAGTTGCGATTCCCGACGCGGATCAGGTATACGATCAACAGTACCGGAGAGAAGATGGAAAATCGTGGCTGGAAGTGATCTATAACGATGGAAAAATCCGGGAATACAGTGCCGCGGATGGCACCTGCATTTCGGAAAAACAGGGGGAAAAGCCGGACGTAACCTTGACGGAGACCTTTGAAACCAGCCGGTACCGGATTGAATCGCCGCTTCATGGCACACCGGTGGCGTATGATAAGAAATCGGGAAAACAGGTCAGGAGGCTGGCAGAAGATGCCTACCTTACCTATATAACAGAAACGGGTGATAATATCGTGGCACAGTATGTGACAGTGGGTGGAACACGTTATGGAGAACTGTTAAATCAACAGTGTGAGCCGGTTGCGGAGCTTCCGTGGCTGTGCGATGTAGTGGACGACACGCTGATATTTGATTATCCATCTGGTAATATGCGGGAAAGCCGCATTTACAATATCCATGAGCTGAAAGAAATAGCTCGTGAAGAGTGATGAAAATCACAAAGGGGAGTATGAAAGAGATTGCAGGAGGTGGTACAAGGGAGCGTGAGAGAAAGAGGTACGTTTGAAGCGGAACATGATGATTGCCGATGCAGAGCAGAAAATGTAAAGCAGAGGTCGTAATGAAAACGCGCAAAGGTACATAATTCGAATGAAAAGGAGGAGGAGTGTGTGAGAAAAGGAAAGAAAAAGCTGGCGCAGATGATGGCAGCCGTCCTGACGGCGACGACACTGCTTCAGACACCGGTCAGTGTATTCGCAGATCCGGTTGTGAAAGAGCAAGTGGAAAAAGAAGCTTCGGAAGGGGATTCAGAAACCACACAGGAGCCGGAGGACGAGAAAGAGGCAGAAAAAAACGAGACCTCAGAAGACGAGAAAAAAGAAGATTCCAAGGAGGATGCAGGCGAAGATCCGGATCAGAGTGAAGATGGAAAATCAGATGCCGATTCAGACGATTCGGAGGATGAATCGAAAGAGGATTCGAAGGACGGCAAAGAAGGGGATGATTCTGACAAGGAGGAGACCGGAAAAGACTCTGAACAGGATAAGAAAGAGGACTCTGATTCGGTAGATTCTAAAGAGGATCAGGATACTTCCGAAAAAGAAGATGCCAAGAAAGATGCAGAAGAAGCCGAAGAGCCAGAGGAAGAGCCGGAAAAGAAGCCGGGGATTCTGGATAAGATTTTAGATGCATTGTTCCCGAAGAAGGAGATTCCCGAAGAAGAGATTGAGGAAGTGGAGGAGGCAACTCCGAGCGAACTGATTGCACCGCAGTCGCTGCTTGCACCGGCGGAAGTAGTGGATGCGTATGTGCTGCTGAATAATGACAGTTATACAACCAATCAGGACATCCCTGTCAGTGATATTCTGGAAAATATGAAAAGCCTGGAGGATGGTTCAGATGTTGAACTGCCGGAGGATTATGATACGATTCTCTGGACAAAAGGTGAATGGGTCAATAGCGGTAAGAATGACAAGGTTCTGGACAATCCGATGGAAGTTTTCATGGACGGGGTGATTACGATCCGGAATGCGGGTCATCGTACATCCTGTAATTTGGAGTTCTTGGTTGGTACGGGCAAACAGCTGGATGATGATGCGACACGCTATAAGGTACGTGTATATCTGAGAGGAAGAATTGAAGAGCAGCTGGATTTCTCAATTTACGATGATGCTGGACACGAACTATACGGAGACTGGAAAACAGATACCTCAGAAATGGATAGTGAAGATTTAACCGTCACTGCCAGAAAGTTTTATTGTGATGAGTATCAAAAAGGAGAAACATATAAGTTAAAACTGGATTCGTTTGTAAAACGCTGCATGAATCAGGACATGTCGGTGAAAGCATATCGTACAGCTGATTACGTGGATCATTTAGAAAACAATATACTGTCGGGGGCAACGGAGCTGACAGATGAATTGTTTAAAACCGGATATGAATCCGAATTTACAGAACCGGATGAATTTGAGGATGATAATCTGATTACGATTGCATATATGGATCCGGCGACAAACGTAGTTTTAGGCAGCCTGTCCTTTGAAGTGGATGTGTTGCCAGAGGAAGAGGGAGAAATTCTCGGTCAGTTTTATGCATATGAAAATGGAAGCATGAAACCGGTATCAGAGGAAGAGTATGGCAATCTGTATTCTGGCAGTACGTTTTATTGCTGGATGAGATACACTCAGAATGGATATTCTATAATAGAAAATGAATATTCGAATATGGATGTGGATGAGGTATTCTATGAACTGGAAAAGGGATATACGCCAGTTTCAAAGATATACTATCTGCTGGATATCGATGGAGATAAAGAAGTATCAAAAGTATATCTGGGATATCGCACGGATAATGATGAGTATATATGCCCGGAGACGATCGCGGAAGCGGAACAGAATGGGGCGAAAGATATCACGGATGAGGTTTTAAAACAGCCGGGAAAAGAAGCACCGTATGGATATCAGCTCCAGCCGGAAGACTATATGCAGTACTATGAGGGAATCATGGAAGATGACCTGGCAGAACTGGAAGTATGGGGAATGTTTGGTCTGACCGTCTTTTTCGAAGACGGGACATGCTATATGCAAGAGGTAGAAGTTGATGCGCTAGAAGATGATTACGATGGAGATCTGGAAGAAGATGACGGACCGATCGTCGGACGTGAGGATCCATATTTCCAGATGCAGAGTGCAAATGAAGTGTCATATGCAAATTCATTTTATGTGAAAAATACTCCATCCTATACAATGGATACCTACTACGGCTATGGATACCAGACCGTCTTTTTAATGGATGAACAGGTTGACTTGTCTACGCTGCATCCGGTTTTCTGGAATGCGTCAGATATGGAAGTCCACAGCGGAGAAAAACAGATAAGTGGAGTATCCGAAAAAGATTTCTCGGATGGTCCGGTACAGTATGTGGTACACAATGATAAGAAGAAACGCAACTATCAGGTTTCGTTTGTGAAGAAAGAGAGCGGACCGAGCCTCTATGTATTTGGACCGGAGATGCGTGAAGTCTACCTGACCGATTATTTTAAATACCGTCATGATATTCTGATCGCGAATGTGGGTTCAGAAGCGCTGACGGGTCTTAAAGTAGAACTGGAAAATGCGAAGAATGTAGCGCTGGATAACTACTGGACACTGGGCGGAAACGGTAATGATACGCTGGGTGCCTTTACCAGTACGAGTGTCCGCTATACGGGCGACCATGTAGATATGCCAAACCTGGCAAAGGTACGTCTTGTCCCGGACGGCGAAGGCGAAATTTCCGGTACGCTGGTTATTTCCGCAGACGGACAGGAGCCGGTGGAGATCGAACTTCAGGGATATGCGGAGGATCCGCACTTTACCACGGACGAGCTGAGCGATGCGGTTAAATATGTACCGTATTCCTATATGCTTGCGACCAGCAATATTCATCAGGAAACAACGGAAACATATAAAATTACAGATGGAGAGCTGCCGGAAGGTCTGAGCCTGAATGCAGCAACCGGAGAAATCTATGGTGTTCCGCTGGAAACAGGTGAATTTACGTTTACGGTAAAGGTTACCTACAGTAAGGCAGAATTTTTACCGTCCCTCGAAGAATTTACATTGACGGTGCTGGATAACACCAATCAGAATGTTCACGATGCGTCGGATGCAGGATACGAGGTAAAAGAATATCTTGGTACTGAAACGGCACAAGGAACTTATGATTACTTAATCAGCGGACTGTCGGATGAATTATTTGTTTCCAACGGTCTGTATGAAGAGTTCGTAGGTCTCTGGTTAAACGGCGAACAGTTAGTGGATGGTGTTGATTTTACGAAGGTAAGCGGAAGCACCCGTATGACGATCCGCAGCCAGACGTTCCAGAATAAGGGAAGAAGCGGCGTCAATACAATCGCAGCTGAGTTCCGTACAGGTAACACGAAGATATTAAAGAGAACTGCACAAAACTTCCGGATTAGTGCAAAAGATCAGGGTGGAAATTCCAATAACAACAGCCAGACAAATGCTGGCAAAAGAGGTTCTTCCAGCCGTGATACAGGTAGCAGCCGCAGTACAAACTCCTGGTCTCAGGAAAACGGCAAATGGCGCTATAAGAATCCGGATGGAACCTACGCGGCAAATGAGTGGAAACAGCTTCCTTACAATGGTACGATGGAATGGTATTATTTTGGGGAAGACGGAAACATGATGACTGGATGGCTGGTATTGAATGGTAAAACCTATTACCTGAATCCAGAATCTGACGGCACACAGGGCAAGATGTGTACAGGTTGGAAACTGATTGATGGTATCTGGTATTTCTTTAATGACAGCGCAGACATGACGCAGAATGGTGCTATGACGACAGGAGGATGGCAGTATCTGGCATATAATGGTACAAGTGAATGGTATTTCTTTAATGAACAGGGTCAGATGCAGACGGGCTGGGTGAGCGATGGAGATAAGAAATATTATCTTTACCCGATCGCGGATGGAACGCGCGGCAGAATGCTGACCGGCTGGCAGACGATTGACGGAAAAGAGTACTATTTGAACGAAGTGTCAGATGGAACTAAGGGCGCGATGGCGACGAGTACACGGATCGGTGACCGATACGTGGATCAGAACGGTGTCCGGGTTCGGTAAGCTGGTACGAAAAAATGAATTTTTAGTGTGAAGACAGGGCAGTGGATGATGTGGATCCGCTGCCTTGTTTTTTGTGATAAATGAGCATAGTTTTATTTTGTCAAATTAAATAATCATAAAAAGATTATAAAAATTGACAAAAGTAAGAAGGATGGTATAATAATTTATATACAAATGTGCAATAAAAGATGAGGGGCTTGGACGATGAAAAAAAGAATGGTTTTGGCGGATCTGGATAGTGAGTATTTAAATCATATAGCCGGGTATTTTATGGAACATGCACCACAGTTGGAACAGAATTTATTTACAAAATCAGAGAAATTAAGAACGTATCTGGAGCGTGGGGAAGCAGCAGATATTTTGGTTATTAGTGAAGATATGCTGGATGCAGTACCTTCAAACCTGGGCGAAAAAACGACCAAAATTCTGCTTTCATCAACCATGGAGCCGAAAGAAGGATATGCAGTTGTAAAAAAATATCAGAAAACACAAAATCTGTTGAATGATATATTGCTTAAATATGCGGAAAAGAGTGGTTCAGCGGAGGCGATCCGGGGGAAAAGTAATACACGTATGATTGCGTTTTACAGTCCGGCGGGAGGCAGCGGAAAGACGGCATTGTCTCTGGGACTGGCATCCAGTATGGCGGCAGAAGGGAAAAAGGTGTTTTACTTAAACCTGGAAGCGATCGATTCGGTCAGTGAGATATTGCCTCATACATCGGGCAGTCTTTCAGACTTGATTTTAGCCGTGCGTTCAAAAGGTATGGATGCGGGATTGAAAGTGGCGGCTTATGTGGGTATGGAGCCGGAAGGGAGATTTTTCTATATATCAGGACTGGATAGTGCGGCAGAGTACAGGGAGCTAAAAGGTGAAGATATACAAAGACTCCTGAAATCAATCCGGGATTTGGCAGAATACGATGAAGTGATTATAGATTTATCGTCAGGCTTTTCGGAGATAGAAGAGGTGGCGTTGAAAGAAGCGGACGTGATTTATGTACCACAAGTAGAGGGAGAGGCAGCCGTTGCAAAAATGAGACGTTTTCTTCGTGAAACGGAATTTCAGGAAACATGGCGGGTTCTGGCAGAAAAGATGAAAATGATTGTAAACCGGACAGCAGCATCAGAGATTCGCTCAGAGTTTTCAAATAGTGGAATTTTGGCACAGATTTCCTGTGTTTGTGTCGTGGCAGAGGCGCCATTGTTTTCAGATATGCGGCAGATTATACGGTCGGGAAATATGTTGAAGTCGATTATGGTGCCTCTCATGAGCCGGGAGACTGCGGAATAAAGTTTCTGAGAGAAGGGGAATGATGCGATGATAGAGAATATGCAGGAATATGTGAGACATATCCGTGCGGCTGTATCGGATCGTCTGGATTTGACGAGAGAAGTGGAAGATGACGAGATAAGGGAAGTAATCAGCCAGATCGTAGCAGAAGAATCGCGCCAGAACTATCTATCCTTAGGAGAACGGCAGACTGTGATTGAAACGGTGTTCAACTCGATGCGCGGTTTGGATGTACTTCAGCCATTGGTGGATGATCCGTCGATTACAGAGATTATGATTAATGGTCCTCACCATGTTTTTATTGAACAAAATGGACGCCTGTATCAGAAAAATGTTAGTTTTGGTTCAAATGACAATTTGCTAAACGTCATTTTAAACATTGTATCCAAAGTAAACCGAACGGTCAATGAAGCAAATCCGATCGTAGATGCCCGCCTTCTGGATGGTTCCCGAGTGAATGTTGTACTTCCACCGATCGCATTGGACGGACCGACGGTGACGATCCGAAAATTCCCAGAGGATCCGATGACGGTCAAAAAGCTGATTGAATACGGTTCCATCACTCCGGAGGTGGCGGAACTTTTGGAACGAATGGTAAAAGCGAAATTTAATATATTTATTAGCGGTGGTACAGGCTCAGGAAAAACAACATTCCTGAATGCGTTGTCCAATTTTATTCCAAGAGATGAGCGTGTTATTACGATCGAGGACTCGGCGGAATTACAGCTGAAGGGGATTGACAATCTTGTCCGGATGGAGACACGAAATGCCAATATGGAAGGGAAAGGAGAGGTTACCATCCGGGATCTAATTCGCTCTTCCCTGCGTATGAGACCGGAGAGGATCGTTGTAGGAGAGGTCCGGGGCGCAGAGGCACTTGACATGCTTCAGGCGATGAATACCGGTCATGATGGTTCTCTTTCGACGGGACATTCGAACTCAACCAAAGATATGCTGAGTCGACTGGAAACGATGGTTTTGTCAGGAAATAATATTCCGCTCGAAGCGATTCGCCAGCAGATTGCATCTGCGATTAATATTATTATCCAGTTATCGCGTTTGCGTGATAAGAGTAGGCGGACGGTGGAAATCACGGAAGTGGTTGGATACGAAAATGGCGAGTTCCAGTTAAATACACTCTATAAATTTGTCGAACATGGCGAAGATAAAAATGGACGAATTATAGGAGGACTGGAACGTACAGAGAATCCGATGGTAAATACGTTTAAATTTAAAATGGCTGGTATTTCGGATAAGGTGTAAAAATGGGGGGAAGAAATGTTTGGTAAGAAAAAGGAAAGACCTGTTCCCAGGGAAGATGGTCTGACAGATTATGATGTATATATAATGGGAAAGCAGGAACGCATCCTTACGATTATTTTTGCTGCGATTGTGCTGTTTGCAGTTGGATATGTTTTTTATCATAATATTATTTTATCGATGCTGTTTGCTCTTTTGTCATTTAAGTCTCCGGATATTCGGACGGAACAGATTATTCGAAAAAGAAAAAATCAGCTGACTTTGCAATTTAAAGATATGCTGTATTCATTGTCCTCGGCATTGTCAGTTGGAAAGTCGGTTGAAACAGGTTTAAAAGATTCATTAACCGATCTACGGGTTATATATCCGGATCCACAGACAGATATATTGGTGGAATTGGAATATATCATCCGCGGTATCAGTATGAATAATACGGTAGAATCGATGCTTCAAAAATTTGCCGAGCGCGCACATCTGGAAGATGTTGATAATTTTGTTGATATCTTTGTCACCTGTAAACGGACAGGCGGTGATTTGATTCAGGTGATGCGTTCGACCTCCAATACGATTGGAGAGAAAATTGAGGTGAAGCAGGAAATAGATACGATGATCGCCGGAAAAAAATTTGAATTTAATGTGTTGATGGTTATGCCGGTTGTGATGATTGTATTTTTGACGTTGACATCGGGGGATTATATGGCTCCGGTATTCAATCAGATAGCAGGTAATCTGGCAATGACGGTGGCAATTATCTTATTTATTATCGCTTATATTGTGGGTTCAAAGATTATGAAAATTCAGGTTTAATGAATGGAGGAGGAAATGCTGGGTATCATAGTTTCAGGCGCGGTGGCAGTGCTGTTAATTGGAAATTTTCTGCTCTGCTATCTGCGTTCCAAAGGGAAATATGACGAGTATATGGAATATGTAGATAAAGAAGAGTATGGATTGAAGGATTTTATTCCACTAGGTCTTTGGAGAAGTGAACATGGATTTCCTGAGTCTAAAAGGCCTATGCAGCTTCAGACGGTTCTGGCGCGTCATAAAAATACGGTGTATCAGAAAATTCTGGAGATACGGGGACCGAAAGATGCGTCTTTTTACCATTTTATCCATGGTGGTTACCGGGAGGCGGCAGCGATTTTATCTGGTGCGATGCTTTCATTGATGGGAGTGATTTTTGCAGTACAAGGAGATTCTTCGAATGGAATACTGTTGAGTGTACTTGCAGTAGTGGCGGGAATAGGAGTCCCGTTCCTGGTTGACAGCAGCCTGGATGGGGATATTCGGAAGCGGAGAAATGCACTTCAGATGGAATTTCCGGAATTTGTGAACAAATTGACACTGCTGGTAAATGCCGGAATGACGATCTCAAAGGCGTGGGAAAAGATTATTAACGAGAATAAAAAAGAACATATTCTTTATAATGAAATGCGTTTTGCCTTGATGGAGATCAAGGCGGGAAAACCAGAAGGTGTAGCATATGAAGAATTTGCGAGACGCTGCCATGTCAAGGAGATCACAAAATTTGTTTCGGTCATTGTGATGAATCTGCGCCGCGGCGGCAGTGAGGTGGTACCGGTTTTACAGGCGCAGGGAAATGAGTGCTGGGAGATGCGAAAAAATGCTGCCCGTCAGATGGGAGAGGAAGCCAGCACGAAAATATTGATTCCATTAATGATTATGTTTTTAGGAATCGTTTTGATTGTATCGACGCCGGCGGTTATGAGTATGACGTCGGGAATGTAAATGGTAGATTGGCTGAACAGCCTTTTTATAACAATAAGACAAAGGAGGAAATGGTATGGAACTGCTGAAGCGTTTCTGGACAGAAGAAGATGGTATGGGAACTGTGGAGATTGTTATGATCATTGCGGCTCTGATGTGTATTGCACTGTTGTTTAGAAAACAGGTATTTGATTTTGCAAAAGGTATCATGGAGAAAGTGTTCAAAACAGATACAGTGAAGGATGTTGGAGTCGGAGGCTGATATACAAAAAGTTTTTTGTGAGATCATTCGTTTACGTTTGATTTTTAAAGTGGAAGACTACAATCACATTGAACGGGCAGAGATAAGTAATACCGAGTTCTATTCTCTGCCCGATACCAAGACAGGAGACGGTGGAATGAAGAGGAAAGGATTCTCCTTATGTACGTTTCAAAAAAATCAGGACGGATATTTGACGATTGAAGCAACGATGGTCTTTTCGGTCCTGTTTTTTTCTTTGATATTTATTCTTTTTATGGGAATAGTGCTGTATCAGGAGGTAAATACACAGAGTCTGGCGGCACGGGCGTCTGAGAGAGGTTCAGTTATATATAGTTCCCGTGTATCAGATATGACAACGGGAATAAAAAAGTTGGATGATTTTAAAATTCATGATCCATACCGCAATGTACCGTTTATGGATAGCGGGGCAAAGAAAGATTATACGTCGGTTGTGAACCAATATGTGTCTGCGGGGCTGGGAAAATATAATGTTATTACTGGAACTGTGAAAAATAGCGGAAATTATACAAAAGTAGAAGATAACCTGATTTCTAAGAAAATCAAGGTCAATATAGAGAGCAGTTATAAGATGCCGGTTGATTCGGTTGCAGAAATGTTTGGGAAAAAAGGTCCATTTGATGTAAATACAACGATGGTATCGGCCGTAGTTGATTCACCTGATTTTGTCCGTAATGTTGACTTGACGATGGATGTGGTTAAACAGACGAAGCTATATGGAAATATGGAAAATGGGTACAATAAAATCAGGGATGCGTTGGATAAAGTAAAAGAACTATTAAAGTAGAAGAAGCCGTAAATAATGGGGGAGAGAATGAACTTTTTTCGAAAGAGAACAACGAAAGGTGCGATATCTATATTTCTGGTTATGATATTGGTGCCAACTTTGCTTTTGTCAGCAGTGCTGATTGATGGAAGCAGAATGGCGAGTGCCAGAGCGATGACGCAGGAAGCAGGGGATTTGGCAGCAGCCAGTGTACTGGCTTCTTATAATGAAGATTTGAAAGATGAGTATGGTCTATTTGCGATAAAAGACCCAGGTAAGATAGAAGAAATTTATAAGGAAAGCCTGAAAGCTACCTTATATGCATCCGGACTTTCGGATGATGAAGAATACTCAGAAAAAATATGGGGGATTTTAAAATCGCAGATTGGAGCTGGAAATCCATATAAGGGGAAAAAAATTTTGAATTTATATGATTTTTCGGTTGATTCCTGTGATGTTGAGGCGATCCATAGCCTGGCAAATCAGGAAGTCTTGGAGAATCAGATGATCGAGGATGCAAAATTCCGCGGAGTTTATATTATGGCAGACAGGCTTGGTTTGATAAGCCAGTTGGGTAAGGCACAGGAGGAACAGAAGGCAAAAGAAGAAGCTGCGGACGCCATGGAAAAAAAGATGGAAGTGGATGATAAGAATAAAAAAACAGATCAGATCTTAAAAGAACTGCGGGATACCATTGAAACATTAAACAACGCTATCAAGAAGGTGGATGAGTGCCAGGAACGCTATAAGAGTGAGTTACAGGCGGAAATGGAGCGCATCAAAAGTGAATATGAGGCGGATGATGAAGGAGATCAGGAGAGCGGAAGCAAAAAGAAGAAACAGTCTGCAGATGTTTCCTGTAAGGCGAGCCGCACTGCGCTGAAGGATGCGTTGAAAGATGTCAGAAAGACAGCTTCAGATGTTTATAAAAAGGCAGAATCAGCAAAAAAGGAAGTTCAGAATTCGATTACAAAGTTGCAGCAATATAAGGATGGATATAATGGAACATCGAATGAAGATATAAAGGAATTGCAGGAGGAAGCAGAGTCTGGCATTAAGGAATATGAAACAACTTATCTTCCTGCGATTGAGAAAATATTAGACGATGAGACGTTAAAAAAGTTAAAAGAGGACAGTGGTCTGGAGGGGCGTATTGATAAAAAAATGACCCAGATAGACGCAGCGATCCGGAAATATGGAGAAGAAAATCCGAGGCAGGATTCCGATGAAGATGATTCTTCATCGGAGGATGACTCAGAAGACGATGAGGAAGAGGAAGTAGAATATTATTTTTATTACTTGAATTCTGGTGGCATGACAACATCGGTTTCTGAGGCGTTAAGTGGTTCCTCTAAAACACGTTCCTATGATCCGGCAATTAAAAGTGAAACGGAATATTTTAGCGAAAAAAATGGAATAGCAAAAAAAATTGGGAAAATATTAACCCAACAATGGAAATGGCAAATGCAGATCAACAAAAGAAGAGCAATGCCACAATTACCGAAGATTTTGCCAAAAATCAGTCAGCGCAGTCACAGGAAAATGTGTCAGATGAAAATCCGAAGGCAAGGGGAAGCGTGGAGAATGCCGTGTATCAGGCATTGCCGTCTAAGAATAAGTCGTTGACGGATCAGGAAAAGGAGAAAACAACTTCTTTTTATAATCAAGATGGAAATCTTGACGGGGCAAAAAATCTTCTTAAAAATCGTGACCAGAGTATGCTTTTAAAGGTTGGGGAGGCAGGTCGGGATGAAATCCTGGATCTTTCCTATATGTTCGGGACTTTCCGGACACGCCTGACAGGCGTTGAAAAATTTTCTAAAAAGGGAATGTCAGATGCGGATAAGAACAGCTTTTATATGCCAGAGTGGAGATATGCACATGAAGATGGAGAGCAGGATATGCGGTTTGATGCGAAAAAGAACCGCGATTCAGTTTTGCGAAGTGAAGTGGAATATCTCGTATATGGCATGCAGAGCGATCAGAAAAATGAAGATGCGGTATATGCGACCATTTATGCAGAACGCCTTGTGAATAATATGCTGGCAGTTTACCGAAATAAAGAGATTAAAGCTGCCTGTATAGAAGCAGGGGCAGCCGCAAGTCTTTTAACAGCTGGTCTTGTGCCTCCAACGGTGTTTAAATGGATGTTTATTTCCGCCTGGGCAGTGGCAGAAACGTATGTAGATATGAATTACCTGATTAACGGAGGCTATAAAATTCCGTTGTTTAAGACAAAGGATAATCTGATTTTGACACTGGATCCATCGGAATGGACAGAGGGGAAAGATTTAAAGTCACATTACCAGGAAAAAGGAATTTTTGTTTCGTATGAGGATTATCTCCTTATTCTGCTGCTTATACAGGGAAAAGAAAAGCAGATCTTGAGAACGGCAGATTTGATAGAGATGAACATGAAAAAAACGGATGGAAATTTCACGATGGCAAATGCGTATACATACCTGCGGGCGGAAAGTGCGATGTCGGTCCGTTATATGTTTGGAAGTGTGACACCGTTTCAGGCGGAATACGAAAAGAATGGTGTAACGGGACGGATGAAGTTTAAGAGCACGATATATCAGGGATATTAATAGGAGGAGTGACATGAAAAAATGCAGGAAGCAGAGAGGCGCTCTGACGATAGAGGCATCGATCTCCTATTCGATTTTTATGATGATTGTTGTTACGTTCCTCTATATCATGCGGATTGTCTATGCCTATGGATTGATACAGCATGCCGTTGCTCAGACTGCCAAGGAATTGTCCATGTATTCCTATTTATATCAAGTAACGGGCATGAACGATGCTTATCAGGATATAAAAAATTCGACTTCCGGTAGAAAGGATCAGTTTAATACGGATGCAGGTGAAATAGTAAAACTGTATGAAAATCTGCAAAGCGGAAATTATGGGGAATTGGAGTACAATGGAACGCTTAATCCGAAAGATATATTGAAAAATATAGGCAGTGCGATGCTCAGTGAAGCGTCGGATGAAGCAAACACGCAGCTTCTCACATTGGTGGCGAGACCAATGATGGCTGGTTACATAGGAGCGGATTCATCGGAACAATCGGCGGATTCACGTTTGCAGGCGCTTCGTGTGGTGGGCGGATTGAATGGAATTGATTTGAATAGTTCCAGTTTATTTGAAGATGGTGTGACGATTGATTTAGTGGCATGCTATATGATCGATCCGATTCTTCCACTTGATATTGTGCCAGAACTTAATTTTTCAAACCGCGCATATGTGCGTGGAATGAGTGGGAAAACAGCTTTCCAGAGAAAAGAATCTGAAAATAAAAAAGAACAGAGTGTCTGGGATATGGAAAGTGATGTGAAACGTGGCACAGAAATTCAAAAGCAGCAAAATGTAAGAAATCTGCCGGATAAATTCTTTGTATTTTCTGCATTTGATTCAGTAAGCGGAAAGGCAACGGCGGAGCAGTCCATTGATTTACGTGAAAAAACGTATCAGTCAGTCAGCGGAATTAAAGGTGCGATTAACAGGAAGTGCAGCAAAATAGAGAATTATAAAACGACCACTTATGATGGGGTAACAGTGGATGCTGGAGCAATTAAAAGCAGAGAACTGATCATTTATATTCCGTCTTCAACAAAGGACAGGAAAATTGATCGTAGTATGTATGATGAGGCGGTGAAAGAGGTCCAGAAGAATCATCCAGATATTAAGATTATCACGAAGGAGCTCGACTGACGATGCATGGAATTATATGTTTGATTTTGGGTGTGCTGGCTTTACTTGGAGGAATGCGTATTCTTATAGCCTGGAAATGGTTTAAGGGAGCGGAAGAAGATTTTCATACAATCTGGCTGGATAAAAGAACATATTGGATCAGTTTGGTGTATGCAGTAACTGTGATCCTTATATTTTGGCTGGGAAATCGGGAGAGAACTGAAATCGGCAGTGCCTATGTGCGTTATTTTGATATGGTAATTACGTATTTTCTGTTAGCGGCGGTGGATATCCGGAAAAAGATAGTGCCAAATGAAATACTTCTTTGTTATCTGGCAGGGCAGATGTTGATGATGGCGGCATTTGATACGCCGGAAATTTGGATTCAGTCTTGGATAGGTGCTATTGTGCTAAGCGTATTGTTGGGCATTTTGGCATGGTTTTCAAAAGGCGGATTGGGGCTGGGGGATGTGAAGCTGCTGGGAGTTACAGCCCTGACGGCTGGGTGGATGTACACGATTCAAGTGGTTTGCCTGGCACTTGTGCCATCGTTTGTGTATAGCATATGGGCGTTGGCTGTTTGCCATAAGGGACGAAAAATGGAGATTCCTTTTGTGCCGTTTTTGCTTGTGGGAATGATGCTGCAACTTTGGTGGCAGTGCATGAGTTGATGCAGGAAACAGAAGTTGCAGAAGAATAAAAGTTTATTAAGCTGAGTTGCTGAAAATATTTGGTGATTCAAGGTGTGATAGGAGGAAGGGAGAAATGGATATGAATGAACAGGTACATACATCGTATGATACAGTGGGCAGTTCCAGTTATCTGACGATGGCATTGCCAGACGAGGTGAAGGTTGTACATTATCGTCTGGAAATGCTGACGTCGAATGAAATTACGCAGTTGCTGCCAGTTTCAAAACGGGTCGTGGATGGGGAAAATGTTTTATATTTTAATATTTCGTCGCTTTTTTCGCTGGAACAGATTCTGGAGAGAAGAAAACTGAAAAAAGATGAGTTAATAACGATTATGGAAGGACTGGTACGGGCAGCGAAAGATGCAGAAGATTATCAGCTTCCTATATCAGGGTTTGTGATGGAGCCAGCGTATATTTTTGTGGATTCAGCGACCTGTAAACCTTTTTTTGCATATCTGCCGATTGAAGGGACGGATGAGAATGGACATTCAGTAAAATCGTTTTTCCAGAATCTGATTATGCAGGGAAAGCTGGAATTGACGAATGATAATTTTATTCAGGTGTTACTGAACGCACTGAACCAGGAACCATTTACAGTGGCAGCATTGGAAAAATGTATAAAAGATATCCGTTCATCGCGTGGAACAGAGGAAGCAAGAAAAGTTACAGGTTCCCGGAATTTATATGCGGGAAATACTCCACAAAGAAAACCGGAAAATATTTCGGCAAATCCTCCGGTTCAACCGGTAAATTGGAATGGGGCGCCACAACCGGCACATTCAGAGAGAAATTTTATCGGAGAGAACATAGGGGCGCAGGCTACGGGAGAAATGGGTGTCAAGACAGAGCGCCCGGAAACGCCGGGAAAACCGCTGCCACCGCAGTCTAAAAAAGAAACTAGAGCAGCCAAAAAAAATGCAAAAAAGAAAGAAAAACCGGTTAAGAAAGAGAAAAAAGTTTCCAATCCGGCGGTGGACGAAAGTTTTGATGCGGAAAAGGCAAAGAAGAAATTTTTGCTTCCACAGGCGATTGTTATGGTTGCAGTGGCAGCGATGATTTCGTTCGGATTTTTCGTAGATGGAGAGACTGGTGCAGTTGCGGTAAATAATATACTGGCAGCAGTGATTCTGATTGTTTTATTTGAAGTCATTTTATACCGTGAGGTTTTTGTCAACTCTAAAAAGAAAGGCGGATCTTCTTCCTCTGGGAAAAAGGATAAAAAGGCAGTAAAACAGGCAGGTCAGAATGGGAAAAGACCAGCAGTTCCAGGACAGAAGCCACAGGTACCAAATCAGAATCAGCCGTCGTTCAGCCGTCCGGCAGCGCCAGAGGCATCTGTGCAGGAACGTCCAGTGATATCCCAAAGCGCACAGCCGGTTTCATCGATTCCGATGGCAGCCCCGCAACCAATTCCAATGCCAGCGGCACCGGTAGTACCAGAACGTATGATGGGAAGAACAGAGAATGTTTACGCGGCAGATTCGTCAGAAATGGATGAAACGCAGCTGGCGGGAGATGAAGGCTCTGATATGCCGGTTTATCTGGAATATTATGAAAATGGAGTGCTGACGAGAGTGCCCCTGGAACGCGCAAGTACGTTAATTGGAAGGCTTCGTAGCCAGGTGGATTTTGCTGTTACGAATCCCAGAGTTGGAAAAATACATGCCGAATTTATTGTGAGGGATGGAAAGGTTTTTGTAAAAGATTTGAACTCTAAAAACGGAACCTATATAAATGGAAATCCGCAAAGACTGGGAAGCAATGTGGAATATCCATTGAATGATAGAGACAGAGTTTCTATGGCTGACAGTGAATTTACACTTCGGTGTAGTTCCAGATAAAAGTAGTATATTTCAGGAAAGGAGGGATGGAGAACATGAGGATAACCTATGGATGCTGTAGTGACCGGGGCGATGTCCGCACAGAAAACCAGGACCGTGTATTGGCATTAAGTGGAGAAGTAGAAGGAAAAGAAGCGGGGCTTTTCGTGCTGGCGGACGGTATGGGCGGTCTGGAGTATGGTTCGTCGGTCAGTACATATATTACGGATGAATTTTTGAAATGGTGGGAAGAGGATTTCCCACAGATGGCACATGCCGGGAAGTGCGAGAAAGAAGAAATCCGGGAGCTGCTGGAACAGGAAATATGGGATATAAACCAGGCGGTTCTGGCATTTCGAAAGCGGGAAAACTGCCGCTCAGGTTCTACCATTTCGATCCTTTTTGTATACGGGGATGACTATTATATTGTCAATATGGGGGACAGCCGTGTTTATATCGTTCAGGATGGGCGGTTAAGGAGATTGACGGAAGATCAGTCGATGGCAGCCCAGTTGGTCCGAGAGGGAAAATTGACAGAAGCGCAGGCGAAGCATTCGAAACAGAACCATATATTGACAATGTGTATTGGAATGTTTGAAATTCCTAAAAACTTTTACACAGAAGGAAAAGTAAAGTCAAATGACAGTTTTTTACTTTGCAGTGATGGTCTTTACAATGTATTGAGTGAAGAAAAAATATTCTGTACCTTAACACAGGGAGAATTAAAACCTCAGGAAAGGGCTGAATTATTAAGAAAAATGATTGAACCGGGTATGGCGAAAGATAATGTGTCAGATATTGTGGTAGAAATCATGAAATAGTGGAAAGTGGCAGTGAAGGTAAGAAAAGGAAAATGACGAGTGGAATTTTCTTAAAGACAGCGGCAGTTGTATTAGCATGCGTAGGCGGGGGAGTAGATTTAAAAACACATAAAATCCCGAACAGGCTGACGGTTCCAGGAATGCTTTTAGGTATAATTTTAAACTTTATTTTTGGAGGCGTAGGGAATGGAGTTAATAGTTTGGCAGGAATTGGAGTAGGATTCTTGGCGTTTGTGTTATTTGCTATCGGAGGATTAAAAGCGGGTGATGTAAAACTCTATATGGCAATTGGCGCATTCGGCGGCTGGCGTTTTTCACTGGAGACGATGATTGCTTCGATTCTTATCGGTGGTCTGACTGCTTTTTTGGTTATGCTGATGAGAAAAAGTGGCTGGAAGATGTTTAAAAATCTGTGGACATATCTGATAAATATGATTTATATCCGAAAATTTTATATGTATCAGGCAGAGAATGAAAGCTCATATTTTAGTTTTGGATGCTGTATCGCATTAGGAGCTGGAGTGGCATTAGTTCGGTACATGTGGTAAGGAGAAGGAGGAAGCAAGATGAAAAAGAAAACGATTGCATTTGGAATGGCGTTAATGACGATGGTACTCGGAACGAATATCATGGCGTTTGCTGGAAGTTGGAAAAATGACGGCAAGGGATATTGGTGGCAGAATGATGATGGTTCGTATCCGGTCAATTGTTGGCAATGGCTGGATGGCAATCAGGATGGAATTTCGGAATGCTATTATTTTAATGGAAATGGTTATATGCTGTCGAATACAGTTACACTGGATGGCTATCAGGTCAATGGAGACGGTGCATGGGTGGTGAATGGTGTGGTTCAGACGAAAGGAAGAGACTACTATACGTTAGAGGAAGCCAGTCAGATGGCATTGAATTACCACTATGCTTTATATCCAGATGCAGATGGAACATTTGTTATTTTTAACGAGGAAGCCAAAATAAAGAATGGCTGTTATGAATTTATAGTGCGTTGGCAGATGTCCGATCAAGAAGCGGCAGAGCGAATAAGAGAGGGGAGAGATGTAGCAGCCAATTTATATAGTGGTACCGTATATGTAAATATTCAGACAGGTGAAATGTGGGAAGAATGGTAGAAAGTTTCTTCTACGTGATATTTCTGCCCGAAGATTTTTTCGGGCAAAGATAAAAAGAATTGCATTTCTAACCCCACTATGATACGATAAGACACAGCAAAGCATCAATCATATCAAATCTAAAATCTACGCCTTCACGGCATAAAAAGATTCTTTGCATCTAAATTTGAATTCAAATTTTCAAAATTCTAATAATCTCTAAAAACAATCAAAAGAAGGATTGTTCGTACAAATTTCAATGTGATATAATGTAAATGTGAATACGGAGGATACAAT
>CAKRNI010000013.1 GCA_934370915.1 uncultured Lachnospiraceae bacterium | reverse complement strand
TCGCCGCAGCGCAGGATTCCGATCACGCCGGTCATTCCTCCCTTTGTGTACTTAACAAACTCCGGATCCGCTCCCTGGGCAACGGCACGCTCATACTGTTCCTCTAACTTTTCCTCAGACGGAACGCCCATTCTGGAATCCTTCTTGCAGACCTGATCTCCGACAAGCACTTCATATCCGAGCTCTGTCAGTTTCCGTGCAATAATGGACGATGTCCTCATCTCGAACCAGCCCGGCTCCGCGTACTTATGAAAGTCACGTCTCTGCGCTGTAAGGTCACCCGCCATCTCATCGCTCATGGTCTTGATCTGATCGTAAATATTCATTCGTTTGCCCTCCCGTGTGCTATTTTATTATTATTATAATTGATATTCCGGAATTTTTCTATAAAAACATATCTTTCTATTTCTATTTTATTTACAAATCATAATGGGCACTGTAATTCCTGCCCGGGAGGCCTTTAAAAAACTCCCGAAAACCCCCGTGTTATGCCCATTTCACCTTGAATCCCCATAAAAAATACGCTATACTAATACCAGATTGCACATTTATCTAAGAAGAGAGATATAAGGAGAAGGAAAAATCATGCAGTTGACAACAGTGAAAGAGCTCTTTAAAGAGCGTGACAAATATTTAAACCAGGAGATCCAGGTCGGCGGTTGGATCCGCAGCATCCGTGATTCCAAGGCGTTCGGCTTTATCGTATTAAATGATGGTACAAGCTTCGATACCTTACAGATCGTTTACCATGACACAATGGCAAATTTCGCAGAGGTTTCCAAATTAAATGTCGGCGCTTCCATCATCGTTAAAGGTACTCTCGTGGCAACACCGGAGGCAAAGCAGCCGTTCGAAATCCAGGCAACAGAAGTTACCGTTGAGGGTGCTTCCAACGCAGACTACCCGCTCCAGAAAAAGCGCCATACATTCGAATATCTTCGTACGATCCCGCACCTTCGCGCGCGTACAAATACTTTCCAGGCTGTATTCCGTGTGCGTTCCCTGATCGCTTACGCGATCCATCAGTACTTCCAGGAGCAGGGCTTCGTCTATGTCCACACTCCGTTAATCACCTCCAGTGACTGTGAGGGTGCCGGCGAAATGTTCCAGGTAACAACTCTCGATCTCGATAATGTTCCGAAGACTGAGGACGGCACAGTTGATTACAGCGAGGACTTCTTCGGAAAGCATACAAGCCTTACCGTAAGCGGACAGTTAAACGCTGAGACCTACGCAATGGCATTCCGCAATGTTTATACCTTCGGACCGACCTTCCGTGCTGAGAATTCCAACACGACCCGTCATGCTGCCGAGTTCTGGATGATCGAGCCGGAGATGGCATTCGCAGATCTCGATGACAATATGGCTGTCGCTGAAGGCATGTTAAAGTACGTGATCCGCTACGTTCTCGAGAACGCTCCGTCCGAGATGAATTTCTTCAACCAGTTCGTTGATAAGGGACTTCTCGACCGCTTAAACAACGTATTAAATTCCGAATTCGGCCACGTTACCTACACAGAGGCTGTAAAGCTCCTTGAAGAGCACAACGATGAGTTCGATTACAAGGTATTCTGGGGCTGCGATCTCCAGACAGAGCATGAGCGCTATCTGACAGAAAAGATCTTCAAGAGACCGGTATTCGTTACCGACTACCCGAAGGAGATCAAGGCCTTCTATATGAAGTTAAATCCGGACGGAAAGACCGTTGCCGCTGTGGACTGTCTCGTTCCGGGCATCGGCGAGATCATCGGCGGAAGCCAGCGTGAGGACGATTACGAGAAGCTCCTCGCCCGCATGAACGAACTCGGATTAAAGCCGGAAGACTACGGTTTCTATCTCGATCTGAGAAAATACGGCAGCGTCCGCCACTCCGGTTTCGGTCTCGGCTTCGAGCGCTGCGTAATGTACCTCACAGGAATGGGCAATATCCGCGACGTAGTTCCGTTCCCGCGTACCGTTAATAACTGCGAATTATAAAGAAACAGCAGCCCGCCGCGTCCTTTCGATGCATGGCAGCCGCAAGGGAGCGCACAGAGATCTGTTGCGCTCCTTTTCACATTTACGCGACGGCGATCCTCTGGTGACCGAACTGCCGCGGTAATCTGAGAAACACGTTTTTGTGGACTTTCACAGTCCACTACCTTGATACTGGAGCGCAGTGTATCTGCAATCCATACACCATGGAGGAATGTATGAAATTTATTCACACCGCCGATATCCACTGGGGCATGATCCCGGACAGCGATAAGCCCTGGGGAAAAAAACGGGAACAGGCGATCCGTCTGACCTTTCAGGGCATCATCGAGGACGCCAGAGATTCCCGCGCGGACCTTCTTCTGATCTCCGGTGACTTATTCCACCGCCAGCCGTTAGCGAGGGATCTCAAAGAGGTCAACTATCTGTTCTCCACGATTCCGGGAACCCGCGTGGTCATCATCGCCGGAAACCATGACCGGATTCGGAAAAGTTCCGCACTCCTCAGCTTCACCTGGGCCCCGAACGTCACATTTCTGATGGGCGAGGAGCTCTCTTCCGTCTATTTTGAGGAACTGAACACAGAGGTTTACGGTTTCAGCTACCACACAGCCGAGATCACCGAGGCAAAGGCTGACAATATCTCCCTGCCGGCGTCCAGACGCACCAGAATCCTCATGCTCCACGGCGGAGACGCAAAACATGTTCCTTTCGACCGGAATGCACTGGCTGCATCCCCGTTCTCCTATATCGCTCTCGGACATATCCACAAGCCGGAAATCCTTCTTGAAAACCGCATGGCCTATGCCGGTTCCCCGGAACCATTAGACATGACGGAGACCGGACCACACGGATATTTTATCGGTGAGATCGACACCACCAGCGGACATGTGACCTCCCTTCAGTTTAAGGAAGTCTGCCAGGCCCAGTACATCCCTCTCGTGGTCAATGTGACACCCCAGACTACGAATACCGAACTTTCCCAGATCATCGCCGACGAGATCCGCAAGCGCGGTGCCGGCAATATCTACCGATTCCGGATCCGCGGCATGCGGGACCCGGATATCAGCTTTGATCTGGATTTCCTCTCCGGTCAGTGGAATATCATCGAGATTCTGGATGAATCGGAGCCGCAGTATGATTTTCATGCCCTGTTCGCGGAACATCCAGGCGATATGATCGGCTTTTATATCCAGGCGCTCATGAAGGACGATATGAGCCCGGTGGAGAAAAAAGCCCTCTACTACGGAATTCATGCCCTGCTTATGACAAAAGACGAAAGGAGCCAGCCATGAGATTACTCGAATTGCATATCGACGGTTTCGGAAAATTTCATGACCGGACCATCTCCTTCAATGACGGGATCAACATTATTTATGGAAAGAACGAAGCCGGAAAATCCACGCTTCACACCTTCATCCGCGGCATGCTCTTCGGCATCGAGCGGGGACGTGGACGAGCAGCCAAGAATGATCTGTATACAAAGTACGAGCCCTGGGAAAACAGCGGAACCTACGAGGGCTGGCTGAGACTGGAAAAAGACGGAACCATCTACCGCATCGAGCGTCGGTTCCGAAAGGAAAATAAATCCTTAAAGATCATCAATGAGACGAAAGGTCTGGAGGAAGAGGCAACACCCACATTTATTTCCGGCCTGCTGGACGGTCTCACCGAAACCATGTACAACAACACCATCAGCATCGGTCAGTTAAAGAGCGCTACCGAGGACGGGATGGTTACGGAATTAAAGAATTATATTGCCAACATGAACACAACCGGCAATATCTCCTTAAATATCACAAAGGCCACCACATTTCTGCGGAATCAGAAACGTTCTCTTGAGGCAGGTCTGATCCCTGAGGCAAGCCGGGAGTTTACCGCCCTTCTCGCGGAGATCCGGAATGTGGAGGCGGAGATCTCCGGGCCGGAATACGAGAACCAGCTCGCCGCCTACCAGAACATGCGGACTCAGGTTAAGGGCCTGATTGACAACACGCAGGCGCAGAAAAAGGATCTGGACGAGAAGCTGGCAAACGGGAAGAAGGTGCTGTCTGACAACGGCTTTACAGACCGCGCCTCCGTGGATGCCATGTCCGCCGGTGCGGAAAAGCTCTACAGCGAGTACTCTTCCCTGAAGACGGAATGTAATAAGAAATCCAGGAAAATTCTGTCGGCTCTTACTGCAGTTCTTGGTATTGCGGGATTAGGTGCCGCAGCGGCACTCGGATATTTTAACCTCACCGCCTATCTTCCGGTCTGCGGTGCGGCAGCCGCGGCGGCTGTGATCTTCTTTATCATCTCCCTGGTCATCCGCCAGAAAGACAAAGAGTACCACAGAATGTTTGACAATACTTCCTCCGAACTTGGCGCGCTTCTCGCGAGACATCTCGGCGATTCCGCGGTGTCTGAGGACGCCATGAACGCGTTCCGGGCAAGAATGGGCGAATTTTCAAAGCTCTGCGATATGGTTGCCCAGTCTGAGACGGAGATCAAGAAGTTCTTAGAAGACTTAAGCAATCTCCAGACGAAGCAGGCCGGCTGCAGCGAGATGATCGAGAAACAGCAGCGAACCCAGTGGGAACTGGAAAAGAAGTTAGAGCACTTGAGCAACTGCAAAAATAAGGCAAAAGCGTTGAAGCGGACACTGGCGGAAAACGACAGGATCCACGATGAGATCGTCGCCATTGATCTTGCTCAGGAAACCATGGCGGATCTTTCCTCATCGATCCGGGATTCCTTCGGACTCTACCTGAATAAAGAAGCATCCCAGTACATTACCGGGATCACCGGCGGGATCTATGACAGCATGAGCATCGACGAGAATCTGAATGTCTTCTTAAACACGAAAACAAAGCTTGTTCCTCTCGAGAATGTCAGCAGCGGAACCATGGATCAGGTCTACCTTGCCCTGCGTCTTGCCGCTGCGAAGCTCCTCACCGGTTCCGGCTCCAGCGGTTTCCCGCTGATCTTCGACGACAGCTTTACGCAGTACGACGATGAGCGCCTGAAAACCGCGCTGGAATGGCTCGCCTCCGCTTACGGCGGCCAGATCATTATTTTCACATGCCATCGCCGGGAAGCGCAGATGCTGCGGGCCAGACAGGTGGAGTTTCAGCTGGTTGAAATGTAAAAAAACGCATCTGCATTAATGTTTGTTAATACAGATGCGACTTTTTATTTACTTATCTCAAAATAGAAACTCTAAATTAATCAGCGGAGCTGCCTGCTGAGCACCATATGTATCTCTTTCTCCATAACTACCTGAGTCTCGTGGTCGAATGATCGTAGCCTTAAATGCATTAGCTACCTCAAACCACACAAATGTAACAATCTTGTCTTTGGAAATATGAAATAGGTCGGCAAACTTTTCCGGTGTCAGAACTCCGCTTGCCTTTGCCTTTTGATAGGATTCCGCATCGTTAAAAATAACGTCAAAGGTAAGAAGGAATGGTCCGGAATTTTTACTACGTATCACACGAGTTATATCATTTAATCTGGTCATATTAATCTCCATTCCGCCGCCTTCGGCTGGCGGCACAAATAGTAATGAAAGTGTTTCAACTCTCTACGCTGTGCTGTAAAATGCTTTACAAGAAGCTATACTACAAAGCACGGGAGGAGAAGTTGTAATAACTTTCTTCGTTTTAGACAGCATATTAATCAGTGTAAGTTCTGCCTTTTTAATCACAAATAAGTGGTATTACGAATCCGTACACTAAGAATTGTTAAAGCTCTTTTCCTCTATTTTTTTTCACACTATTTCTCCTCCCCAATAGTCTGATAGGTAGTCGTGAAAAACGCAATCGGATCATCCACTGCAACTAAATGGTAAACATTAAACTGATAGGTTGGTCCCACGGAAAAATCAGATGGCGCAAAAGGAAGTGCCAGATTCCCTGCTGTCGCCTTTCGACCATTATAATGATAGTGCATCATACCCGCTCTGGCTTTCGCACAAATGGCAGCCGCTTCCTCCTGGGTGGGAGCTACAAATTCTGATACAATACACAATTCGTGCGATTTTACCTCTCTAATGGGTTCTCTGTCGCCCATAACACCATTTCGTCCATATACTTTGAAATCCATAAATACCTGATTGTCCGTCAAGCCAAGCTGTTTCATAATATTATAAGCCATGTATTTTCCTGCACCAATAATTTCATCTACTGCCGCCACTGCCAACGGATCCCTCAATGCGCCGATAAAAATTGAGCGGTAACCGACCAGTTTTGCACCTTCCAGTTTGACACGGTATACTTTATCAGGTACAAACTTGCTACCTCTTACACACACGGCATTATTTTCCAACTGCTCAAACGTACATTTTTCCAAATCCAGAACTCCGCCAGGACCTGCCAAATGATATGGATGTTCTTTTTCATAAAGCGTATGAGCCGCAACTGACAGGGGAGTGCAACGGCGTTCAGGATTCAAACTCTGAATTATAAAACTGTCTTCCCGCAAAATTCCCATAATAGCATCCGGTCCGCCTGGTATAGTACATAAGCATCCACACTCTATAATCTTACCCATATGATAGGCAAGTCCAAGGTCTGTATTGCCATTATGTACACAAGCTGCTACAGTCATTGCTGGATCATAAGAACGACCCGCAATGATCAAGTCTACACCTTTCTCCAATGCTTCGAGATATGGCTCATGTCCCATCTGAGCAACAATTTCAGTAGCCTGATCAATGTCCTCAATCGTCAATTCCGGCACTCCCGTCATAGGTGTAACCAAGCCTTTGCGAAGACGATCCTTCAGCCATTCTTTATCTGCTGTGCCATTAATAACAGCCACACGAAGCTTCCAGCCCCTTTCTGCTGCCAATTCTTTTACTACATCCATGGTCCACTTGATATGTGGTTGTCCACCTGATCCTCCCGCAGAGCCAACGATCACAGGGATATGATTCTCTAAACCGGCTGTAAGCATCATGTCAAAATCTTTTTTTGCAGCAATTTTACTGACGATACCTACCCCAGCACCCAATTTATGCGGTCCTGCATCCGTAGAACCGGCATCAATAACTATTGCATGCGGTTTCATTGCCATTCCCGCATTAAAGCTCTTTTCTGGAATACCATATCCTAACATTCCAGCGGGAGCCAGAATTCGAATTTCCTTCATAAATTAACCTTCTTTCTGAATATTATTCACGATATGTACTTCATTGTTTTTTCTTTTTTGAAACATAGGAAAGAATAAAGCTTCCCACTCCAACAATTCCCGCAAAAATAATGCTGATATTTTTTACAATACCAACGGATGCTATTAATGTACCATTTAATGTAATGATTCCAACCGTTTGAATTCCTACCACAAGAATTCCTAAAAGAATAAACATCGCCAATGAAAAAACTGAACCTGCTTTTAATATATTTATAAGTATACTCATATCATTTCTCCTCTTAACCCAGAGTTGGAATTACGCCAACAGCAATCAAAATTGCAATCAATACAGTAGGAATGGCATATTGAAAAATCAAGGGTTTAAAAATTTTGGACGGTTTATCCAGGTCAGCAATACCACTTGCTATGAATATTGGACCAGAGTTTGGTGGAATGCACCCTTCATTACTTACAAGAAGAAGAAACACCGCACAAGATACTGCAGGGCTCAATCCAATACTGCGCAACGCCAGATACCCTACAGACCCCAACGCCGTTGTCGTTGCAGTACCGCTAAATGGACCAACCATCATTGATATAAGCAATGCAACACATACAATTACCAGAAAAGAGGACTTGTTTCCCATTGCTGAAAATGCTGCTGCAACTTCTTTTTCCAATCCCATCACGATAAAAATATAACTGGCTGCAAATGCACAGATACACATCATACCGATCTCACGATATTTCCCAATGGCATGTTCTGCAAAATGAAACCATTCTTTACCCGTGTGTGGTAATTGTTTCCAACCTGTAATTACTACAACAATCGTCGTAAGGATAGGAATCCACACAAGTAATGAGATCTTGCTGATTCCATCTTTTCCTATCCCCGGCTGCATTGCCAACCAGCCTGAAACCGGTCCCATAGTCAACAATATTGGAAGCAATATTCCCAAAAACAATGATAACGATATCCAATTTTCTCTCAATGCTTGTCCGAATTTCTGATGATGCTCTGAATTTACCGGCTTAATACCCTGCCTGCGCACCTGAATAAAAACAAGCAGTAACCGATAGACAAGTACGACGAGGGCAACACCCATGAGCGTCACATACAATTGGCTGCTATTTAACTCTGCTGCTACAACCGGCATTCCAAGAAGTAAAAACATAGATGATGAAGGTGGAAATACCATGCCCAGTCCTGCATTCCCTGCTACAACCGTAGTAGCACTCTCTTTACTCCAACCAGTTTCTTCCATCCACGGAATCGTGATGGAGCCCACTGTAGAAGCATTTCCTGTTCCAGAACCTGATACCATACCAAACAGTGCACTAGCAAGTGTAGCCACATAACCAGCGCCCCCTGCCAACCGACCTAATAAACTGTTTAAGATCAGAACCAAACGTGATACGATTTTTGTTTCCTCCATCATGTATGCCATGAATACAAACGCCATGGCAGCAAACAATGCTTCCTGACGCAAAGCCATGATTATCCCTTTTACTGCCAATTGTAACGGATTAAAGCCAGTTAAACCGGCTATCACCAAAAGAACAAACATGGCAGCCAACATCGCTTCCGCAATAGAGCGTTTTAAAAAGGTATTCACTGATATGACGGTTGCGATATAAACAACCAAAGCTAACGTACCAATCCCAAAGTAACTGATGATTTCCACGAAACAGATTCCTCCTTTTTTATTTTCTTGACATCTTTCTTTTTATAATTTACACTTTATTTAGCGATAAGTAAAATACTATTATTTTTTGTATATATAAGAAAAAACTTATTACAATAGGAGAAATCAAATGACAGATCGGCAACTTAACTATCTGGTAACTCTGGCTGAAGAGAAAAATATGACAGCCGCCTCCCAAAGACTCCTTGTCAGCCAGCCATCTCTTAGTTATCTTCTCAGCTATGTAGAAAAAGAACTGGGAACTGAATTATTTAATCGAAATACCACCCCCCTTACCCTTACTGCAACGGGAGAATGTTATATTGAAGCTGCGCGTAAAATTCTTAGCATTAAACGGGAAATGGAAAATCAGATCAGTGAAATTGCAAATACTCAACATAGTACTCTAAATATTGGCTGCGGAGCGCAACTCTCTGCTATTTTATACCCCAAAATACTACCTGACTTTATAAGGTGTCATCCGGAAGTGACCCTAGGACTAGTAGAAGATCATTTTTCTAATCTATGTACACAGCTTTCTCATGGAGAACTTGATCTAGTAGTTGCTAACCGTCTTATTAAAGGTAATTCAGTACATAACGCATTATTATATCAAGAGGAAATTGGCCTGGTTACCCACGCCTCTGTATCGCTTAAAGCAACCATATATAATACACATTCCTATCCTGTCGTAGAGATCGATAAATTAAATAATCTCCCCTTTATTCTTGTTAAACAAGGACAGAATCTACGTCGAAATATTGATGAATTTTTTGACGCATATGGTATAAAACCTCATATTATTTTAGAAACTAATAACTGGGATACCTGTTATCGCATGGTTGAACAAAATATCGGTGTTACAATAATCCCACTTACAAACCACTTTATTTCATGGGAAAAGTCAGACATCAAGCGTTACTCGCTCCCTGGCAATCATTACAGAGATATTCGCATATTTTGGTCCAAACGGACTCATCAGCCCCCAAGTCTCAATTCTTTTGTAAAACTATGTCAGGAGCGATTTGCGGATATATAGATTTTGTTCATACTATATTTCAAAATAAAAATTGGATCATCGTCGATATTTTTTCGATACAATGATCCAATTTTATTGTTTAATAATTCATATTATTTTATTGTTAAGCGTACTTTTCCACAATCTTCTTAAATTCATCCTCATGCCCTGCGATCCATGTCTCCCAGTTCATGTTCTGGCTGGCCACGGCTTTTCCGAGATCCACGAAGAATTTCGGCAGATCGCGCTCTAAGATCACGGCTCCGGCCTCCCCGAACTTTGCGGCACCGAGCATGTCGCTTCCGCCGACAAACATCTTAAACGCGGACTCCGGCTTTCCGTCAACGGTCTTTGCCGCACCCTGGAAACCGATGGCTGCCGCCTGATGTCCGGAACAGCTGGACGGACATCCGGAAATACAGATCCTCGGAAGCGCTCCGTCCGGGATCCCAGCCTCACGGACTGCCTCCACAGCCGCTCTGAGCGCCGCCTGACTGTCTCTTACACCCTGCTGGCAGATCGCAGCACCGATACAGGCTACGCTGTTCTCAAAGGTGCTCTGAGCGCCGTCGTTTGTCGCTTCAAGGACTTTCTCCGCCTCGTCAGCAGTCAGGTTGATGATGTAGATCGTCTCATGCGGCGCGATCCGGCACTCCGCGTCCGGGATCTCCCTCACGAGAGAAAGAAGCTCCGCAGGTTTTCCTGCCGGAAGACATCCGCCGATCGGATGGTATGCCACCGCATAGAGGCCCGGCTGCTTCTGCGCAACTACGCGCTTATCAACAATCTCCCCGGAACCTTTTTTCGTCACCGATTTTGCCTCCACATGAAGATCAAGGCCGCCTTTTTCCTTCATCTTCGCCACATTCTCAAGGAACGCTGCCTTTAAACCGTCAACGCCCAGAGTCTCCTGCATAAAGCGGGTGCGGGCTTTCGCGCGGTTCTCATAGTTTCCGTGCTGGCAGAATGTCTCGATCATGGCACGGATGTAGTAAAGGATCTCTGTCGCCGCGACATGTTCATCCACAAGGATTCCCATCTTATAGCCGCCGCCAAGACCGCCTGCGATGCGAAGTGTGAAGGTTCCGTCCGGGTTTGCCATAAATCCCATATCGCGGAAGGCGCTATGTACGGAATCATCCGCACCGTTGCAGAACGCTACCTTTAACTTTCTCGGCATGTGGATCTCACCGGCAATGGAGAGCAGATACTCTGCCGCTGCCTCCGCATACGGTTTTACATCGAATGCCTCACCTTTCTGCACACCGGAGAGCGGGCTCATCATGATATTTCTCGGGTTGTCTCCGCCGCCGCCTCTGCTGTAAATTTCACTCGCAATGGCTTTCTCCATGAGAACCGGAACCTGCTCTGCTTTCAGGTTGTGGAGCTGCACAGTCTCACAGGTGGTGAGCTTCATAAGCTCCACACCGTAATCTCTCACTGCCTCGGTAAGAAACTCCAGACGTTTTTCTGTCAGGTTTCCGCCTGCCATTCTGAGACGCAGCATATGCTTTGACGGATCACGCTGCGCGTAGCTTCCGAATCCACCGGAGATTCCCTTGTACGCCTTGCGGTCGATCTCCCCCTTATCGAACTTCTCGATCGTTTCGACAAATCCATGGATCTGTTCACGGAACTGTTCTTCCCATTTTTCATTCATCATAATTGTATTCTCGCTTTCCCCTTTTTATAAAACGCTTATCTCTTCCCCAGCTGTCTCCAAAACATGCCGGAAATCCACAGCGGAACTGCTTCGTATCTTGTATACAATAAGCGCTCTATCATTTTTCAATTATTCTTTCCAGTGTAAATGATGCAGATGTCCTTCCATCGTCATCTTCTCAAATCCATTCTGACGTAACGCCTCATAGAGCACGATCGCGACTGAATTCGAAAGATTTAGTGACCGGATATCTCCCCACATCGGGATCCTGATACAGTTTTCGCGGTTTTCCACCAGTATCTCCTCCGGGATTCCACGGCTCTCCGGTCCGAACATGATGTAGGCGTCCGGATCATAGGGAACGTCCGTGTATACATGCTCGCCCTTCGTGGTTGCCATATAGATCTTCGCCCCCGGATTTCTCTTTAAAAAATCCTGATAATCGCTGTACACCGTTACGTCCAGCTTATCCCAGTAGTCCAGTCCCGCCCGGACTAAATGCTTCTCGCTGAGCTTAAACCCCAGCGGCTCGATCAGGTGCAGCTTCGTGTTCGTTGCCACGCAGGTGCGCCCGATATTTCCTGTGTTTGCCGGCATTTCCGGCTCGTATAATACGATATTCATTGTTGATCTTCTCCTATCATGTCCGCCGCTTCCCGATTTCCACGATCACTCAGAACTAATGTCAGCAATCCGGATTTTCTCACGAAATATGAGGTGCAGACATATAAAAACCCCGGCCCGACCATCTTCATGATCAAGCCGGGGAAACTATATGTTTTGTGACCGGCAGATCTCTGCTCAATCACAGCATTTCATCTATTGTGCGTCGTTCAGATGTCTCTTCACGAATCGCTCCATCCTCTCAAGAGCACGTTTCAAATCATTCAGGGAATACGCGTAGGAAATTCTTAAATATCCCTCGCCGCAGTCACCGAATGCGGTACCCGGAACAACAGCAACCTTCTCCTCCTCCAGAAGCTTTAACGCAAACTCATCGGAGGTCATTCCAAATTTCTTGATGCTCGGGAATACATAGAATGCGCCCTGAGGCTCATAGCAGTCAAAGCCCATATCACGGAGTGCCTTCACGAGATAACGTCTTCTCTGGTCGTATGCGCTCCGCATCTCAGCTACATCTTTGTCTCCGTTTTTTAATGCCTCGACCGCAGCGTACTGGCTTGTCGTCGGCGCACACATGATCGCAAACTGGTGGATCTTTAACATCTGTTTCAGGATCAGCTCCGGCGCACACGCATATCCAAGACGCCATCCTGTCATCGCATAGGATTTTGAGAAGCCGTTGATCAGAACGGTGCGTTCCTTCATTCCCGGGAATGCGGCAATCGTACAGTGCTGTCCCTTGTAAGTAAGCTCTGAATAGATCTCGTCGGAGATAACAAACAGGTCTTTTTCGATGCAGATCTTCGCGATCTCCGCCAGATCCTCCGGCTCCATGATGGATCCGGTTGGGTTATTGGGGAACGGAAGGATCAGAACCTTCGTTTTCGGTGTGATCTTCTCGAGAAGTTTTTCCTTTGTAAGACGGAATTTATCTTTCTCTTCGAGCTGGATCGTAACCGGCACGCCGTCCGCCAGAACCGTACACGGAGTGTAGGAAACATAACTCGGCTGAGGGATCAGAACCTCATCTCCCGGATTTAACATGGCACGGAGAGCAATATCGATGGCTTCACTGCCGCCGACCGTGACCATAACTTCCTTATTATAATCATACTCTACATCAAAACGTCTCTTTAAATAATTACAGATCTCGATCTTTAATTCCTTTAAACCTGCGTTTGAGGTATAAAACGTCCGTCCCTTTTCCAGAGAGTAGATTCCCTCGTCCCGGATGTGCCACGGAGTATCAAAATCCGGCTCACCGACACCAAGGGAGATCGCGTCCTTCATCTCGCTCACAATGTCGAAAAATTTACGGATCCCGGACGGCTGGATCGATACGATTTTATCTGATAATGGGTTTCTCACGGTGTAATCATCATCCTTTCATCTTCTGCCTTACCGCACATAACTGTTCCATGATCTTTATATTTCTTGAGGACAAAGTGTGTCGCTGTGCTGAGGACCGAATCCATCGGTGACAGCTTCTCCGATACGAACTGCGCGACCTCTCTCATCGTTTTGCCCTCAATGATCACGGTAAAATCAAAGGCGCCGGACATCAGATATACAGAAGTCACCTCACTGTACTGATAGATGCGCTCCGCGATCTTATCAAAGCCCATTCCTCTCTGCGGGGTTACCTTCACCTCGATCAGGGCGATCACTTTCTCATCACCTGTGTTATCCCAGTTGATCATCGTGTGATAACCGCAGATAATGTTCTCCTTTTCCATCTCCGCGATCTCATTCGCGACGGCTGCTTCACTCTCACCCAGAAGGGCGGCCAGATCCTTTAAATCAATTCGGCTGTTCTTTTCAATGATCGCCAAAATTTTTTCACGCATAATTGTTCCTCCTCATTGCATCTATCATTCTTTTTCAGAAACTGCATCCGTAAGCTTCCGGATCTCATCCGGTGCCGGTCGTTCCAGAAATCCGGTCGTTCCAATCCCAACCATTTTTCTGGCGATCCCTTTTTCCACTTTTCCGATCACTGCGGACGGGATTCCGGCTTCACTCAGGATCTTCACTGCATCCCCGCCGTTTTCCACTGCCATCAGGAGACATTCCCCCGATGAAAGTCTGTACGGATTCAGGTCAAAGAGCTCACAGATCTCGATCGTCTCCTGAGCCACCGGAATCTTCCTCAGTTCAAAGGAAATCCCCTGCTCATAAGCTCCCGATATGGCCCAAAGGGCGGCCAGTATGCCGCCCTCCGAAATCTCTTCCCATTCTCCTGCGCCGCAGGCATTCAGCATCTCCGGAGTCAGCTCTGATTTTTTATCTGCCTGCTCCCGGATCCGTTTGACAAACCATTCCGGAAAACGGGCTGATATCTCTTTTTCTTTTGCCGACAGAGCCACCTTCACACCGTTTTTTCCGATAGTTCCTGCGACTACCAGATCCTGTCCCGGCTTAAAGATCCCAGCTCCGTTGGGTTCGCGCTCAATTTTTCTCATGATTCCGGTCTCTTTTCCATGCGGCCTAAGCCGCGTTCTCTCCCGCCTGGGCACCCATTCCCGGTCCGTAGTTCTCACCCGGCTGCGGTCCGGCCGGCTCCGTTGCCGGTGCCGCGGTTTCAGGTGCCTGTGTCTCAGGCGCCCGTGTCTCCGCAGGGGCCACGGCTTCTGTCTCCGTAGGAGCTGCTGTCTCCGCAGGGGTCGTCTCAACCGGTGCCGCGGCTCCCGTACCTACGCGGTAAACGGTCTTTGACGCATTATATGTGTCAGAATTTAATAACGTGCGATCCTGCAGCTTTCCATCCACATAGACACACTTATACAATTTCGATTTTAATCCCGTATGTCCTGACTCCACCTTCACGCGTTTTCCTGCCGGAAGGCTCGGATCCTGAATCTCCTGGGTCGGGGACGGTGTGGTGGAAATCGTCTCGGATTCAAATGCCAGCGTCCGGTTTGACGGACGTGTCTCTTTTCCGTAGATCGTAAAGGTCAGCGTCTTTCCCTGAGTGTATCCCTCAATATAAATCGGGGTGTCATACGGGTTCTTTATCTTCAGATCTTTATAAGTTCCGGCGATCGCCGCGTCCATGGACGGCTTTACATAGCTGACCGTCATGGAGTGGTTCTGTCTCTGGACGATCTCCAGCTCCGCGTATAAAGACGCGTTGTAGAGAGTTGTTGAGATCTGGCAGACACCACCGCCGATACTGTCAACGGAACGGCCGTTTTCATAGGCAGTCGCCGTCCTATATCCATTTTCCAGTGAAAACGGGTGCATGCACTCATATCCCGAGAGCACTTCTCCGGGCATCAGCACATGTCCGTTGATCTTTCCAGAGCCCACCGCAAGGTTTGTGGAACGGGACGCACCGCTGGTCGCAAAGCTCGTGGAGAACGTTCCGAGGACATCCTTGATCGTCGCGAGATCTTCCTCTGTCACCTTCGGCTTCTTCACAGTCACAGACGCCTCCACACGGATCGCATCTGTATCTTCACTGTTTAATGCATCGTTGAGAGCCGACTTCGTCGCATCCATATCAACGGTCAGACCTTCTTTTGAAGGAGTGATCTCAAATTTTCCACCTTTTCTCGTGATCGTCGCATCAACGGCATCCGCCACCGCAGAACCACATTTTTCGGATACGAAGGTAGATACCTTATCCTGATCCACAGAGAGATCAAGTTCGATCTTCACCGGATTTACTTCCAGATCTTTCTTCTTCATGTACCGCTTTACGAGGTTTCCCTTAAGCTCCGTTCCCTGAATGGCTTTCGCCACCTCATCCCGGTTATCCCAGGCGACACCCAGCGTCTGCGCATCGGATTTCGCTTCCGTTCCGTTTACCACGAGCGTGATATCCTGATTTAATTTTTCATTTACATAGCTCTCGATCTGCTTTTCGGCTTCCTCCTCCGTAAGTCCGGAAAGACTGACGGCTCCGACAGAGACCCCGTCCGGGATCCTTTCATCTGCCAGTGTGAAAACCGGGGCAGCCCAAACAAGTCCGGCGCTTAAAATCGCCGCCATGCCTGCGATCCACACATTTTTTTTCATTCTTTTCTCCTCACTGATAGCTTTCTGCGCCTGATAAATCTCAGGGCTTCTGCCCGCCAAACTTAAAAAATAGAAAGAAGGGAACCGAGGATCATCGGCACTACCATTGCGAGTACGACTAATACGATAATGATGGTAGAAAAAATCTTTCTTGTCTTTTTATTATTCATGTTAAACAAAACATTCACCTCTTCTTGCTTTCCAATCCGGACCGTATTCCGCAGCCGTTTCCCTGATTCACAGCCGCACGGTTCCCTGATATTCATTCTGTCAGGGTTCCGGAAATCTATCCCTGTTTTTTCGCATTTTCCGGTATTCTTCCGTACTGGAAAATAATCTTGTCGATCATCCGGGAGATCTCATTTCCGGACATGTGACCGATCTCGACAGTTATGTCTATTCTATGATATTTTAGTAAATCCTGCAAGTGTTCTTTTTGCCTTTTCGATGCCGTCCGTTCCTTTTTTGCCTTATATTGGAGCATTTTGGCAGTAAAGAGTTCCGGGCGTTCCTCGCCGAACCTTTTTTTCAATTCCTGATATAGATTGTGGGCGGCGTAAGCGTCGGAAAGAGCCCGGTGCGCGGTGTCCTGAGCGACCCCAAAGTACGCGCAGGCGGCACTTAAATTTTTCTTTTCCTCCCCCGGCATCAGATACCGGCATAATTTCAGCGTGTCTACCCCGTATTTCTCGAATTTTTGCTTCTGGTTTACCGCAGCCTGCACGAGAAAACCGTAGTCGAACATGATCTGGTGTCCGAGAAGCGGAAGATCCTCCGTAAAGCTTAAAACCTCCTCCAGAACCTCCTCGATCCCCGGCGCGTCCTTCACCATATCATCGTTGATCCCGGTAAGCTCCACGATTCGTTCCGGAATCTGCCGATGCGGGTTTATCATGGTATGGCAGGTATCCACCACCACACCATCGACCACCTTCACCATGCCGATCTCCGTGATCTTTTCCTGACGGGCGCCGATGCCGGTCGTCTCAAGATCCAGCGCTACATAGGAATTTATCATTTTATCTGCCATACTTATTCTCCATTTTTATCTCAAACCAGGAATACTCTCACCTCTTTCAGGCTGTGAGTCATCCCTGTGGTCCGTCATTCTTCCGCTTTTGTCATCCTTTTTTCGTCCGGATCATATACAAAGCGGACAGCTCTTGCGTTTCCGGACAGAGGATCCCGCTTTTTGTAATCAAACAGCACAAAGGTTCCATCTTCCATATGTTCCAGATGGGCCATTTTCGCCATCTGTCTGGAATCAAATCCCGCGTAGTCCGTAAGCCAACGGGGATTCTCCTCTTCCGCCATAAAAAATTCCCGCACCTCTCTTTTATATGGAGCCTGGTCACCGGCAAAGGACGGGCGGCTTTTGATGTTTTCCCGGACATAGAGATCGTACATTAAGCTGTCGCGAAAGTCTGATAATGTCGGTTTTTCCATCGTTTCTGTGTTTTCCACGCCGTTTTTCTGCTCATCTCCCGCTGCGGGCGCGCTCTGTCCTGAATTTGCTTCTTTTTCTTCCAAAAACTTATACAGAATCTCATACCTTGCCAGCCGGCTGTGGCTGATCCCGGTAAGCCCATTCTTCTCATAATATTCCGCCAGACTCGTAAAAATTTCCGATGGTCTCGCAAATTTCCGTTCCAGAAGTTTCATGGTCGCCGGGAACTGGCCGCTGTTATAGTAGACCTCCACCATGTCCTCCACACCCTTTAACCGGATCACATCGCTGTAGGGCAGCCATTTTGTGGAAAGGACTTCATAGGGAGGAATCCCACGGTATCTTAAATCATACGCCGCCACCTGCTCTTCCATATAAGATCCCTTTAAAACCTTCAGGAACCCCATCTGGAGCTGGTCCGGGCGCATCCGGTAGACATCATCAAAAGAGCGCATAAAGGACTCATAATTTTCATATGGAAGTCCCGCGATCAGGTCGAGATGCTGGTGGGTATTCCGGTAATCATAGACACGGTCCACCGCCTGCTTTAATTTCACAAGATCCATGTGCCTGTGAATTTCCCTGATCGTATCCGGGTTTGTGGACTGGACTCCGATCTCAAGCTGGATCAGGCCCGGCCGCATTTTTCCGATCAGCTCCAGTTCTTCCTCATCGAAGATATCCGCAGAGACTTCAAAGTGAAAATTTGTAACCCCATTGTCATGTTCCACAAGATGACGCCAGATTCCTAACGTGTGATCCCGCTTACAGTTAAAAGTACGGTCCACAAATTTGACCTGCGGGACTTTATGGTCGAGGAAAAACTGCAGCTCCGGAAGTACCAGACCGAGACTCCGGAAACGCACGGTCTTATCAATAGAAGAAAGACAGTAGCTGCAGGAGAACGGGCAGCCCCGGCTGCTCTCGTAGTAGACGATTCGGTTCTCAAACCCCGCCATATCATGATAGTAGAACGGGATCTCATCGAGACTCAGAAGGCGCTGGGGGCCATGTTCCACGATCTCGCCGTTCTCAGCGCGACAGGTAATTCCCGGAATGTGATCCAGATCTAAGCCTGTTGTGCACAGTTCTTCCCGCTTCAGATACTCCCGCACAAGCTCCGTAAACGTCAGCTCGCCTTCCCCGCGCATCACGCCACGGACGTCCGGCTCCCGTTCCAGTACTTTTTTCGCATCATAGGACACTTCCGGGCCGCCGAGCCAGATCTCCGTCTCCGGCAGTACCTTCTTCACATCACGGACGATCTCCATGACATGGGAAATATTCCATATATAACAGGAAAAGCCGATAAAATCCGGCTTTCTCCTGTAGATATCCTGTAAAATTAAGTCCATCTGGTGATTGATGGTGTATTCTCCGATCTCGATATCCGCCCCCGGGATCTTCGTCTGCGCAAAAGCCCGCAAACTGTACACTCCCGGATTCGAGTGGATATATTTGGCGTTGATCGCCGCCAGCAAAAATTTCATTCGCTCCTCCGTTATACCCGGTACTCGATCTTACGGCCTGTCGGGTTGTACTGGTAATAGCGCACACCCGCCGCATTCAGCATTCTCTTGGACGCCCGTGTGGACGCATCGTTCGCGTACTTATCACTCTCATAGACAATCGTCCGGATCCCCGCCTGAATAATTGCCTTCGCACACTCATTGCACGGGAACAGGGTCACATAAAGCTTGCTTCCTTCCAGACTGCCTCCGCGGTAGTTTAAGATCGCATTCAACTCACTGTGCGTCACATAGAAATATTTTCTGTTGTACGGGTCCTCGTCCAGCTTGTCCCACGGGAATTCATCATCGGAACAGCCTTTCGGAAATCCATTGTAACCCATGGACAGGATCTTGTTATCCTGACTCACGATGCAGGCCCCAACCTGTGTATTCGGGTCTTTGGAGCGCATGGCAGAAAGCTTTGCGACTCCCATGAAATATTCGTCCCAGGTAATGTATCCGTCTCTCTTCTCTGACATAATCATCCTCCATTTCGTATATGTAACCGCTTCATACATCTGCAGTTACGAATCAAAATCCATTCCGGATCAGCTTTGCCGATGGGATTCTGCCTTCTTTATATCACGCGCATGAAGCGCAGATCTTCCGGAATTTTTATACGTTCACAATATGGTATCCGGCCGCCTTGCACAGGCGGTTCATGATCGCCTGACCGAGCTGATCCTTTGAAAAGCTCTCGGAGAAAATACAGTCAACCTTGCGGGCATCAAAGTCACGCAGCACCGCAAACAGGTTATGAGCCACTGTCTCCTCGTGTTCTCTGCTACCGATCACCTCGAGATTTCCCTCCGGGTACATTGCCCGGCTCTCCTCGGTACAGATGATCCCGACTTTCTTTCCCTCTGCCTCTGCCTTCTTCGTCTGCTCATTGATATAGGCAACAACCTTATCCATGTCACCTTCCACCAGTGTCATATCCGCTTTCGGCGCGTAATGACGGTATTTCATTCCCGGAGCCTTCGGTTTGATATCACCGCTCACCGGTCCTAAGATCACCGGATCGATATCCACCTGCCCAAGTGTCTCGCGCAGCATCTCGATCGTGATCGCACCCGGTCGGAGAAGTGTCGGGATCTCACCTGACACATCCACGATGGTGGACTCAACGCCGATTCCAACAGCACCGCCGTCGATCACCATCTCGATCTTTCCGTCCATATCCTCGATGACATGTTCTGCCTTTGTCGGGCTCGGTCTTCCCGAGGTGTTGGCACTCGGGGCCGCCACCGGAACTCCGGCAAGATGGATCAGACAGTTTGCGACCGGATCTGACGGCATGCGGACAGCAACGGTGTCAAGGCCGCCGGTCGTTCCGTAAGGCACGATATCCTTTTTCGGAAAGATCATGGTCAACGGGCCCGGCCAGTATTTTTCTGCTAACTTCCGCCCTGCCTCCGGGATCTCCTTCACGATCGCCGGAAGTTCTTCCATACAGGAAATATGGGCGATCAAAGGATTGTCGGACGGGCGGCCTTTTGCCGCGTAGATCTTTTTCGCCGCCTCTTCGTTTAACGCGTTCGCGCCGAGACCGTAAACCGTTTCCGTCGGAAACGCTACGAGACCGCCGTTTCTTAAGATCCCAGCCGCCTCTAAAAGCCCCGGATTCTTTTCCAGCGCCTCTCTTGTCTTCTCTTCCTCTTTGATACGGACTACTTTTGTATTCATATTCTGCACTCTCGATTCTATTACTCAAATGTCCGGGAAAACCTCTACGGCTTTCCGCTTTCTATAATCATCCGGCAGTGTGCTTCCTGCTTCACTGCGTAATGATAAAGGTGCTGCATAAAACGCAGCACCCACCTTGTTTAATTGCGTATTCAGTTTAGCACATGAAAGTTATGGTTGCAACTGCTTTCCTACGGATTTACAGGCTTTTCCGGCATCGTTTCCATTTATTTCAGTCTTTCCACTTCCTGATCTCTTTCAGTCCGGAAAGGATCGACTCCACAAAGCTGTCGTAGATCTGATTTCCTTTTTCCGCTGTCGCCCCGCTTGGATCACCGCCGATCCCGATGGGCTTTCCGTCCTCAGTCTCCCACTCTTCCGATACCCAGCCAAGTGTGATCGGTCCATAAACAGTAAATGTCCTGTTTCCCATGAATTTTCTTGGGATCCCGGCCTCGGAGGTCTCCAGCTTTACCGTCTCCGGCCGCTCTGCGAGGACCATGGAAGTCTCCATCTCACCTCCGTGAAAATCCCAGATATTTCCCGGTGTCACTGTGTCCTTTACTGCCTGATTTCCGAAGAAGGCACCACAGTTGATGATAAACACGGCGATTCCAAGCTCACTTCTCAGCTCCCGGCTCAGAACCTGAATGATCGGGGAGTTTCCACCGTGGCAGTTTAAGACCGCGATCTTTTTGAAGCCGTGGTGTGCCAGTCCCTTACAGATATCGTAGAGGACATGATAAAAGGTATCCGGCTTTAAGGTGACGGAACCACAGAAGTTCACATGCTCCGTGCTGAGTCCCACCGGGATCAGCGGAAAGATCAGCATCGGATAATCCGGGATCTCCCGATCGAGCGCCTCTTTGATCCGTCTCGCGGTTCCCTCCGCAATGATCTCGTCGGTTCCCAGCGGGCACTGGTTTCCGTGCTGCTCCAGTGCCCCCACCGGGATCATGACCACCGTCTCGTCCTTATCAACCTGTTCCATTTCCAGTCTTGTCAGTTCATTATAATATCTTACCATTTTTCTCTCCATTCTCAATTACCGCGCACATGCGTCCGGTTCCTCCGGCAGCCTGATGCGCCCTGTTTCCATGCAGACCCGGACTTTTACCGCTGTCCACATAAATAATCTCAGATCCCCCGGACAGATACGGTCTTCACCGCTTCTATTCCGGGGGATCTCTGTTTCAGCCATTATGCCGTTTTGTTTTCTGTTTTCTTTTCTCTATGAACTCCGGAATGAATGATCACGCTGACATGTTTGTATACAAGAGCTGTCACGATCGCGTTCAGTCCGCATTTTACCAGATTGAACGGAACGATCATGAAGATCGCGAATGTATACAGGTTTGTAACTGCCGGATTGATCTTTGTTCCCATTGCGAT
>CAKRNI010000012.1 GCA_934370915.1 uncultured Lachnospiraceae bacterium | reverse complement strand
GCCCTTCATAGGCACTTTCAGCGATCCTGTCTTACCGATTCCGTACTCCGTCCCGGAAATCTCTCCCATGGCCTCCAGCGGCTTCTGATCGATAAAATTCAACCGGTCCGCCACAATATCCGCCATACACCCCGGCGCCGAATCAAAATTTGTATGCATCGCATAGTAGGACACATCTGCCTGGATCAGGGACACAAGCCGTCTTCCAATAAAATCCTCGTCCGAAACATGCTTCACCGGCTTAAAGATCAGCGGATGATGGCTTAACAGCATATCTGCCCCGATCTCCTTCGCCCGCTCCACCGCCGCGTCATCCGCGTCCAGCGTCAAAAGGATCTTCTTCACGTCCTTGTCGATCCGCCCCGCTAAAAGTCCCGGATTATCCCAGTCACAGGCACAGGACTTCGGCGCAAGCGTCTCTAAGATTTCAATGATCTCCCTGCATTTCATACTGTACCTCCTGATTTTCTTTTAACTGTAATTTCAACTCGGAAAGCCGTTCTGCCGCCCTCCCGGAATCCCCCGCCTTCGCGGAAAGATCATCGACGAACCGTAGAAGCTTTGCCTCTTCCTCCTTCAGATATGTAAGAAGAACCGGGTTCTTCGTGCGGATCAGATAATCGCCGTAGAGCATGCGGCTGTCCTCAGAAAGGCTTAAAACACCCGGATCCGCTGTTTTTCCCTCAGAATCTGCGTCTTTCTTTCTCCGCACATCCATCACCGTATAAAACTTCCCATCCTCAAGGATCATATCTTCCTTCCGGATCACAAAACCATTCTCAAAAAGCCATCTTCTGACCTTAAAGATCTCCGACTGCGGCGATAAGACCCACTGTTTCACAGAATCCCACATATGTCTTCCGTTCTCCAGAATCTTAATGATCAGCTCACCGCCCATCCCGGCGATCACGACAGAATCTGCCTCTCCCGGCAGAAGCTTTGCAACACCGTCAGAAAGTCTCGTCTCGATCTTCGCGGAAAGTCCCGCCAGTGCGATATTTTCCGTTGCTCTGGATAACGGACCTTTCCGTACATCCATAGCCACGGCCTTCTTCACGATCGCTCTCCTGACAAGCTCCACCGGAACATGTCCGTGGTCCGTCCCAACGTCTGCCGCGGACTCCCCAGGTTCCACAAATGAGAGCACCAGCTCCAGGCGTTCTGATAATTTCATATCGTTTTCTCCATTTCTCTTTAACACGGCTGCTTTTCGTTTTCGCAGCCGCCTTTTTGTATTTCCCGGCAGTTTAACTCCGCCTCGGAGCACACAGGCAGACCATCCCTGACTGCCTTTTCCTGCACAGGCCTTTTCCAGTTTCCTATATCTTTTTATTCATCCAGATAATCTTTTAAGATCTTGCTCCTGCTCGGATGGCGCAGTTTTCTAAGAGCCTTCGCCTCGATCTGGCGGATCCGCTCCCTCGTCACGTTGAACTGTCTTCCGACCTCCTCCAGAGTCCTCGGTCTTCCGTCATCCAGGCCAAATCTCAGGCGCAGCACTTTCTGTTCCCTCTCAGTGAGCGTTGACAGCACATCCATCAGTTGTTCGTGGAGCAGCGTGTAGGTCGCGGCATCCGCCGGGACTTCCACATTATTATCCTGGATAAAGTCCCCGAGGTGGCTGTCCTCCTCCTCACCGATCGGAGTCTCTAATGACACCGGGTCCTGAGAGATCTTCATGATATCGCGGACGCGGTCCACCGGCATATCGAGTTCCTTTGCGAGTTCCTCCGGCGTTGCCTCACGGCCAAGCTTCTGGACTAACTGTCTCTGTGTCCGCACGAGACGGTTGATGGTCTCCACCATGTGTACCGGGATCCGGATCGTTCTCGCCTGATCCGCAATGGCGCGGGTGATCGCCTGACGGATCCACCAGGTGGCATAGGTGCTGAATTTATAGCCTTTCCGGTAGTCAAACTTCTCCACGGCCTTGATAAGCCCCAGATTTCCCTCCTGGATCAGGTCGAGCAGCTGCATGCCCCGTCCGGCATACCGCTTCGCGATACTTACCACAAGACGCAGGTTCGACTCCGCAAGCTTCTTCTTTGCCTCCTCGTCACCGAGCTCGATCTTCTTTGCCAGTTCAATCTCCTCGTCCGGAGAGAGCAACGGTACTTTTCCGATCTCTTTTAAGTACATCCGGACCGGATCATCCACACCGATCCCCTCCGGTACGGAGAGATCAATATGTTCCACATCAATCTCATTCTCCGGATCTGCATCTTCATCCTCCGAAAACAGATCCGGATCCATATCATCATCGTTCGACATTTTTAAGACGTCGACATGTTTTTTATCCAGGAAGTCGTATATGCGGTCCAGCTTCTCGGGTGTCAGTTCTTCCCCCGCAAAGGCAGCCAGAACTTCCTTTTCATCAAGGACGTTCTTTTTACTTTTTGCGAGTTCCAGAAGTTTTGATAACTTCTCTTCAAATGTAAGTGTCTTTTCCTCCATAATTCCATCCTTCCCGGCACCTGACGTTCCTCGTGTCTGCCTTTTGGCTTCTGCTTCGCTTAGTCAAGTGTGATATTCAGGGCGGCCAGCGCTGACTGCTGCCTGATGATTTCTTGCAACTCTCTGATATCTGCTGTTTTTCCTTTTACCTCCAGACTGTGTTTCTTTATCTTTTTGACGGTCTCTGAGAGCGCTCTCCTCTGTTCCTCATTATTTAAGGACTCGCTGAGACTCGCGTGGAATAAGGCCGCCACTTCCCTGTATTGTTCCTCGCCCTCGATGAAATGATTCAGGATCTGCGCGGGGTTCACGCTGCCTGTTTTTTCATATTCATCGAAAACCATGGATGCCGCTTCTCTGTAAAGTTCATCGTCAAAATCCTCCGGCGTGATAATGCCGCGGATCTTTTCGAAAAGCTGCGGACGCTCGATGAGCCAGGTGAGAAGCAGTCTCTGGGACTTCCGGATCCCGTCCTCCTTCTCCTTTTTCTGGCGGGTCCGCTCCTTATCGTACTCCCGCTCCCTTGTAGTCACTCCGATGAGTCCGCCCATGGAGTTCACGAGGTTTTTGAGATCCGTCTCCGGGATCATATACTCCCTTGCAACGGCTTCCGTGTAATTATCGCGCTCCAGCTTCTCCGGAAATTCCAGAAGCTTTTTCGCGATGGCATTATAAAACCCTGTCTTCGACTCCGGGTCCTGCATGTTGTACTGGCTCCGGATCACGGAGATTTCGAACATAAAGCTTCCGACGGCATTGTCGATCCGCTTCTGGAATTCCTCTTTCCCGAGATTCTTGATAAACTCGTCCGGGTCCTTATAGGGCTTCATATTTAAAACCTTGATGGACATTCCAACCTCTTTTAAGATCGGAATCGCGCGGAGCGCCGCCTTCACCCCCGCCCCATCACTGTCATAGGTCAGGACTGCCTGATCCGTGTAGCGTTTTAAAAGCATCGCATGCTGGGACGTAAAGGCGGTCCCCAGAGATGCCACGGCGTTCGTAAATCCGGCCTGATGCATAGCGATCACATCTACATAGCCTTCACAGACCAGCATATATTTCGCTCTGGACGTTCTCGCGAAATTCAGCCCATAGAGATTCCGGCTCTTATCAAAGATCTTCGTCTCCGGGGAGTTTAAATATTTCGGCTCCCCGTCCCCCATCACACGGCCGCCAAAACCGATGACACGGTTATTGACGTCTAAGATCGGGAACATGACACGGTTCCAGAATTTATCTCTGGCCCCCCTCTCATCGATAAAGAAGAGTCCTGTCTCTTTTAAAATATCGTCGTTGTATCCCTTCGACCTCATATACCGGTAAAGGTCGTCCGGCACCTTGCTGGAATACCCAAGGCCGAAGTGGCGGATCGTATCGTCCGTCAGACGGCGTTTCTCCTTAAAATAGTCGTATCCGACCTTTCCCGACGGCTGCTTTAACTGATAATAAAAGAAGTTCGCCGCAAGACGGTTGATCTCAAGGAGCGTATTTTTCAGGTCCGCCTGAGCTCTCGCCTCCTTTGAGTATTCCACCTCCGGCAGGGCGATTCCCGCCCGGTCCGCCAGCATCTTCACGGCTTCCACGAAGGTATAATTCTCGTACTCCATCACAAAGGTGATGACATTTCCGCCCGCCCCGCAGCCGAAGCAGTAATACATCTGCTTTCCCGGTGAAACGGAAAAGGACGGGGATTTCTCATTATGAAACGGGCATAGTCCGAAATAGTTCGCGCCCTTTTTCTTTAGATTTACATACTGGGACACGATGTCCACAATATCATTTCTTGTTCGTACTTCCTCGATCACTTCTTCCGGGTAATACACGCTTCATCCCTCCTGCGATATGCATTTTCCGCAAAACCACTCTGCGCTTTCCTCTCAGAAACCTCGCAGGTCCGCCGGATCTGTCTCTCAGACATTCCAGCCCTTCGGTACAAATAATTCCTCAAACCGGTCGATGGCATATCCATCGCTCATCCCGGCAATATAATCACAGACAACCCGCTCTTTCTTCTCCCCGCGAAGCTCCATCATCGCCAGATACTCTTCCGGCAGCTCGTCCACATGCTTCAGATAGTATTCGTAAAGCGTCACGATCAGCTGCTGGGCTCTTCCCTCCTCGCCTTTTGCGGCAGGATTCCGGTACACATGTTCAAACATCCATTCCCTCAGGCCCCGCATGGCCCGCTCCACATCCGGGGACATGAAGATCGACGGCCTGTCCATACTGTTATTGATAATATCATGGATCATGATATTCAGGCGGTCCTTTACGGTATCTCCCAGGATATCTGCGTATTCTCTTGGGATATCCCGCTCGGTAATGATCCTTCCTCGGATCGCGTCGTCGATATCATGATTGATGTATGCAATTTTATCGGAGAACCGGACAATCTTTCCCTCCAGAGTCGCCGGATTTCCAGATGTTCTGTGGTTTAACATCCCGTCACGGACTTCCTTTGTGAGGTTCAGTCCCTGACCTTTTTTCTCCAAGACCTCCACCACCCGGACACTCTGCTTATAGTGGGCAAATCCGTCCTCACAGATCTCGTTCAATATGTACTCCCCCGCATGTCCGAAAGGCGTGTGGCCGAGATCATGCCCCAAGGCGATCGCCTCAGTCAGGGACTCATTCATCCGGAGTGCCTTTGCGATCGTTCTCGCGATCTGGGATACCTCTAACGTATGGGTCAGTCTCGTCCGATAGTGGTCCCCTTCCGGAGCGAGGAAAACCTGGGTCTTGTCTTTCAGGCGCCGGAATGACTTGCTGTGCAGGATCCGGTCACGATCACGCTGATAGGCAGGGCGGATATCGCAGAGCGGTTCCTCCCGGTCACGCCCCAGCGTCTCACTGCTTAACGACGCGTAAGGACTCAGATTCTGGCGTTCCCACTGTTCCATCGTTTCCCTGATATTCATACCTGACCGCCTCCTTTTCCGGCGCAGCCCGTCATTCCCACGGGCGTACATTTGTTCTCCGTCCTAAGAATATACTTTTATAGTATATCATATTTTAAGGCATTTTAGAACCACGATTCCTGTCCTTTTACTGAAAAATATGTAAAATTTCTGAAATTTTTTCGTTCAGCTCCCACTGAGATAAAACAGCCCGGCAGGCCAGGTCTTTTGCAGAGTATCTCCGCCTTCCCCTGTCCTGCCGGACTTACAGTCATTCTATTCTTTTTCTTTCAGAGACTCCGCCATGTCGCCTCTTACATCTTCTCACCCGGGATGACCGGAACTGCGCCCTGCGGAACCGGGCAGGTATAGCCGCCATAACGTTTCATCTTCTTGTTGAACTCGTCCTTCGCTGCCTGTAAAACATCCGGCTTTTCCATGAGATCGATCGCGGTAGCCGCGATGACCTTTCCCGCTAACAGCATATTCTTGTGGGCAATGGATGTCCGTCCACAGGAGACATTCTGCCAGGAATGTCCCGGTGCCTGTGCCGGGAATGTGGAAGTATTGATCTGCGCCGTCGGAATGCACCAGCTCACATCACCGACATCCGTGGATCCCATTCTCGGTTTCTCATAGTAGAGATACGGGACAAGGAACTCATTCATCGGTGTTGTGCCGTGTTTGGACTTCTCATCAACATATTCGTAGATATCGCTGCTGTCCTCCGTCGCATCTCCCGGAAGCTTGTCAGACTTCATCTCAACGGAATCGTAGAGGGCTTTCGCGTACTTTAATTCTTCCTCCGTGTAATGGCAGACACCGAGATCATTGAAGTTGTCCCACATAAGGGACTCCAGGACCTTGTTTGGAACAGTATTGGAGCAGCCGTCGATAAACTTCTTCTCCATCTTTGTATCTGTCATCATGGATGCCGCAAGAGCAATACGGTCGACTCTCTCCTGAAGCTCCAGCGCGTCCTTTACCCAGATGGAGCGGACCATATAGAGGACCTGTGCCTTCGGCTGTACCACGTTCGGAGAATCTCCACCGGCATCTGTGATGGAGTAATGGATTCTCGCGCTGTCCGGCATATGCTCTCTTAAGAACTGGACGCCAATGTTCATAAGCTCCACCGCGTCGAGGGCAGAACGTCCCTTGTCCGGCGCGCCTGCCGCATGGGAGGCAACACCGGTAAACTTATACTCTGTCTGGATACAGGTGTTGCAGGTACCGGAAGTAACCTGATTCACATTGCCCGGATGCCAGGTGAGAGCCGCGTCGCACTCCGCGAACACGCCGTCTCTTGCCATAAATGCTTTTGTAGCGGCACCTTCCTCACCAGGACAGCCGTAAAGGATTACCTTACCGCTTCCCTCACCTTTTTCTTCCAGATATTTCTTGATGGCAAAAGCCGCAGCCATGGAGCCCGCACCTAAAAGGTTGTGGCCGCAGCCGTGGCCGTTTCCGTCTGTGACAAGCTCTTTTCTGGTCTCAGATCCGGCGATCTGGGAAAGTCCTGTCAGGGCATCATACTCGGCCAGAATACCGATCACCGGCTTTCCGGAACCGTAGGAAGCGCGGAATGCAGTCTCAATGTTGTCAAAGGGATGTTCGACAGTAAATCCTTCTTCTTTTAATACCTTTGCATAAAGCTCACCGGATTTGTACTCTCTCAGGGAAAGCTCCGCATAGTCCCAGATCTTATCGGATACGTCGGTGATCACGCCGGATTTCTCGTCGATATAATCGAAGGCTGTCTGTTTGGATGCTGCCATGTCATGTTCTCCTTTCAAAAATCCCGCCAGGTAAGACTCCAAAAGTCTGCCTGAGCGGGATATAACTCCTGTTAAAACAGCTTTTCCCGCTGTTTTTTATTAGTATAATACCTTGCTTAAAAATTCCTGCGTTCTCGGGTTCTGCGGATGGTTGAAGACCTCTTCCGGAGTACCTTTCTCCGCGATCACGCCGCCGTCCATAAAGAATACGCGGTCGGAAACCTCCCTCGCAAATCCCATCTCATGGGTAACGATCACAGTGGTCATGCCTGTCTTAACAAGACCCTTGATAACATGAAGGACCTCTCCTACCATCTCCGGGTCAAGGGCGGAAGTCGGCTCATCAAAAAGCATAACGTCCGGTTCCATCGCCAGCGCGCGCACGATCGCAAGACGCTGTTTCTGTCCACCGGAGAGCTTCTTCGGGAACTGATTCTCCTTATCCGCAAGACCAACGCGGTTTAAAAGCTCCCGCATCATCTCATCGGCTTCCTTCTGGGTTTTCTTTCCGAGAAGGACCGGAGCAAGCGTTACGTTCTTTCCAACTGTAAGATTATTGAATACATTAAAGTGCTGGAATACCATTCCCATCTTCTGGCGATGAAGGTTGATATCCACATTCTTGTCGGTAATGTCGGTTCCCTCGAAATAGATCTTGCCGGATGTCGGCGTCTCAAGGAGGTTTAAGCAGCGTAAAAATGTACTTTTACCGCCGCCGGACGGTCCGATAACAGACACAACCTCACCCTGGTCGACATGCTCGGTAACACCTTTTAATACCTGAAGACTGCCGAAGGATTTATGCAGATCTTCTACACGGATCAGTTCTTTCTCATTAGCGCTCACTTGCGTTCATCCTCCTCTCCAGTAAGGCAATCAGCTTGGACATGATAAATGTCACGCCGAAGTAAATGATACCAACGATGGTCAACGGCTCAAGTACACGGAATGTAAGACCGTTGATAGTCTTAAACTGGGTCATAAGCTCTCCGATAAAGAACGTGGATGCCAGAGATGTCTCCTTGACGATCGCTACGAACTCGTTGCAGAGTGCCGGAAGAATATTCTTGACTGCCTGCGGGAGAACGATATGGATCATGGTCTGGCGCGCGTTTAAGCCCAGGGAACGTGCTGCTTCAGTCTGTCCGACATCGACAGCCTGAATACCTGCGCGGACAATCTCACAGACATAAGCGGTAGAGTTTACGCAACATGCAGTCATGACGCATGTAAACTCGCTTAAGTTGAAGAACGGGAGCCAGGTCGGCAGCATAAAGTAGAAGAAATATAACTGCAGCAGGATCGGCGTACCGCGGATAATTTCGACATAAACGGTTGCGATCAGCCGGAGCGGCTTGAATTTTCCGATACCCACGTTGCTGCGGCGCATCAGTGCCATCAGAGAACCGAAAACGGTACTGATGAGGACGGTGAGGAGACCCATAAACAGTGTCATTCCAAGACCCTGTAAGAATAAGTTCCAGTACTTCATCCAGACTTTTAACATGACGTTAAGAAACTCCATCTGGAAAACTCCTTTCGTAGATAAAACTTGAAAACAGACAAAGGTCTTTCCGGCATTTTCACCGGAAAGACCGAGTTCTGTATTTTCTGTAACCTGAAGCGATAACCGATTCCGGCCTGCGCCGGTCTTCCATCACGGAACGAAACGATCTGCTCCGAAATTAGTGTGTCTCGATACCGAGCTTATCAGCAAGCGCAACTGCCTCTTCCCTCCACTGCTCATAGAGACCTTTCTCGTTAACTTCAACGATCACTTCGTTGATCGCATTTAAGAGATCGTCATCGCCTTTCTTGACCGCAACAACGTTACCTTCACTTGAATAGTCAAACATGAAATCTGCCATTGCGATATCATCATATGTCTTTGCGAGGGATTCACCGTTATCACCGGATACAGCAAGTGCGTCAACCTTGCCTGTTGTTAACATCATAACACCGTCTGTTACATTTGTCACTAACTGGATCTGAACATCAGACGGAAGCTGCTCCGTAGCAAGCTTGTTCTGTAAGGTTGCGTTCTGGGTAGCAACCTTCTTGCCTGCAAAAGATTCTGCTGTATTGTACTGGGAAGCAAGCTCCTTCTTAACTAAAAGTCCCTGACCTTTCTTCGTGTTTACGTTGTAACGCTCGGAAAGTCCCATAGCCTCCGCACGCTCATCTGTGTAAGCGAAGCCGGAGATACCCATGTCAATGTTTCCGGAAGTAACTGCCTGCTGGATCGCGGAGAACTCCATTGGCTTGATCTCAAGCTCTACGCCAAGCTTCTCGGCGATGTATTTTGCAAGCTCCACATCGGCACCGACATACTCGGTTGTTCCGCTGCTGACATCCTTGAATTCCCACGGAGCGAAATCCGGAGATGTTCCCATTGTGATCTTTCCTGCCGCAAGAACTTTTCCGAGATGACCATTCGGATCTACATTCTCAAGTGCCTTTAAGGAACCTTCCGCTGCGGCTGCTGCCTCTGTCTTATCTGCTTCCTTTGATTCAGCCGCTGTTGTCGCGTCGGCTGTTGTTGTCTCAGCTGCCGTTGTTGCTGCTGCCGTTGTCTCAGTGGTCTTGGAGCTTCCGCATCCTGTAAGAGCAGCAATGACCGCTGCTGTTGTCATAGCTAAAACGATGTTCTTCTTCATAATCGATCCTCTCCTCTTCATTTCTATCTTTTTTATGTTTCACATTTGTGATGTTGATACGCATTATAATGTATAATTATTCTTTTGTAAAGCACTTTTTTATGTTTTTTTTACGAATTATGCATTTTATACAATATTCGATGCATAATTATATCGTTTCATGCAGTTTTTCCAATGTTTTATACATTATCAATGCATATATTTACCTTGATAAAGCGTTAACATTTCGTTTTTTGCACAGCGCAGCACCTCTTTCAAATTTCCGGCATATATTTCCGGCATACGCTGCTGGGGGACAACGCAAAGAGCAGCCCATCTCACTCCATTGTGAAACGGGCTGCTCTTCTATCTTTTACCAATATCAGATTTCAGCAATATTGATCAGTGTAAGTTCTTTTGCACGATTTTCCATACTTGTCACAAGCGCTCTCGCAGTATCGACTGCTGTGAGAACGGTAACGCCTGTCTCGATCGCATTCCGGCGGATGATAAAGCCGTCATGGCTTCTCTCTGCGCCCTGTGCTGGGATATCGATGACAAGGTCGATCTCATGTCCAAGGATCAGGTCAAGAAGGTTCGGAGACTCCTGCTCGATCTTTCTTACCGGAATGACCTTTACGCCGTGCTCATTGAAATACTTCGCGGTTCCTGCGGTACAGAAGATGCGGTAACCCTGTGCCTTGAATCTCGCAGCAATGTCGAGCATCTCTTCCTTATCGGAATCACGGACAGTCATGACCATGTTCTTATACTTCGGAAGCTTGATACCGGCACCCTGGAAGGCCTTGTAAAGAGCTTCGTTGAAGGTCTTTGCGATACCAAGGCATTCACCTGTGGATTTCATCTCCGGTCCAAGGCTGATATCAGCTCCGCGGATCTTCTCGAAGGAGAATACCGGCATCTTCACTGCGTAGTAATCTGCCTCTTTCTGGAGTCCCGGTGTGTAGCCGAGTTCCCGGATCGTGTGGCCACAGATGATCTGTGTTGCCAGCGGTACAATCGGGATTCCGGTTACCTTGCTGATATATGGGACGGTTCTGGAGGAACGCGGGTTGACCTCGATGATAAATACACCTTCATCATTTACAATAAACTGGATGTTGATCATTCCCTTTACATGGAGTGCTCTTGCGAGCTTCTCCGTGTATTCCACAATCGTCTTCTTGTTGTCCTCGGTGATGCTCTTTGCCGGATATACGGAGATACTGTCACCGGAGTGGATACCGGTACGCTCGATATGCTCCATGATACCCGGGATCAGGATATCGGTACCATCGCAGATCGCATCGACCTCGATCTCCTTACCCATGATATACTTATCGACTAAGATCGGATGCTCCTGAGCGATCCGGTTGATGATGCCGATGAATTCGTCGATATCCTCATCGCAGATCGCGATCTGCATGCCCTGTCCGCCAAGAACGTAGGACGGACGAACGAGTACCGGATAACCTAACTCGTTTGCTGCCTTTTTCGCCTCTTCCGCTGTAAATACAGTCTGTCCCTTTGCTCTCGGGATCTGGCACTGCTCCAGGATCTCATCGAAGAGTTCTCTGTCCTCAGCGGCATCAACATCCTCGGCAGCGGTTCCCAGGATCGGGACTCCCATCTTCATCAGAGCCTCAGTGAGCTTGATGGCTGTCTGTCCACCGAACTGGACAACTGCTCCGTCCGGTTTCTCAATATCAACGATGCTCTCCACATCCTCCGGAGTCAGCGGTTCGAAATACAGCTTATCAGCGATATCGAAGTCTGTGCTGACAGTCTCCGGGTTATTGTTGATGATGACGGTCTCAAAGCCCTCTTTCTCGAAGGCCCATGTGCTGTGAACAGAGCAGAAATCGAACTCGATACCCTGACCGATACGGATCGGTCCGGAGCCGAGAACGAGAACCTTCTTCTTCTCAGTCTCTCCCTCTGCCTCATTCTCACTTCCGAAGCAGGAGTAATAGTATGGAGTTTCGGCTGCAAACTCGGCCGCGCAGGTATCTACCATCTTGAAGGCAGCACGGATGCCGTTTGCATGACGCATCTCCTTGATCTCGTTTTCCGTGAGACCTGTGAGTCTTGCGATCACATTATCCGGGAATTCGATGCGCTTTGCTTCCTTTAAAAGATCAGCGTCGAGGTTCTTCCCGGCTTTCTTTAAGGCATTCTCCATCTCAACGAGGATCATCAACTTGTCGATGAACCAGATATCGATCTTCGTGATGTCGTGGATCAGCTCGTAATCGAATCCACGGCGGAGTGCCTCCGCAATGACCCAGATCCGGCGGTCATCCACGTTGTGAAGCTGCTCTTTTAACTGTTCATCTGTGAGTCCGCTGTAGTCGTAAGACATCAAGGAGTCCACATGCTGCTCCAGAGAGCGGATCGCTTTCATTAAGCCGCCCTCAAAGCTTGTGCAGATACTCATGACCTCACCGGTTGCTTTCATCTGGGTTCCTAATTTATGGCTTGCATTGATGAATTTATCAAACGGAAGTCTTGGCATCTTGACTACCACATAGTCAAGCATCGGCTCAAAGCTTGCGTAGGTCTTCTTTGTAACAGCATTCTTGATCTCATCAAGGGTGTAGCCGAGGGCGATCTTTGCGGCAACCTTCGCGATCGGATATCCTGTCGCCTTGGACGCAAGGGCGGAGGAACGGCTTACACGCGGGTTTACCTCAATTACACAGTACTCGAAGCTCTCCGGATGAAGTGCGTACTGTACGTTGCAGCCACCGGTGATGCCGAGCTCTGTGATGATCTTCAACGCGGAGGTACGGAGCATCTGGTACTCCTTGTCTCCAAGGGTCTGGGACGGGGCAACAACGATACTGTCTCCGGTATGAACACCGACCGGATCGATATTCTCCATGTTGCAGACTGTGATCACATTGCCTGCGCCGTCACGCATAACCTCGTACTCGATCTCTTTCCAGCCCGCGATACAGCGCTCTACAAGGACCTGGCCCACACGGGATAAACGGAGTCCGTTCTCCAAGATCTCTGCGCACTGCTCCTCATTATAAGCAATACCGCCGCCGGAACCGCCGAGGGTATAAGCCGGACGGAGAACGACCGGATAACCGATCTCTTTTGCAACAGCAAGACCTGTGTTCACATCCTCAACGATCTCAGACGGAGCCACCGGTTCGCCGATCTTTTCCATTGTCTCCTTGAACATTTCACGGTCTTCGGCTTTTTTGATCGTAAGGGCTGTGGTACCGATAAGGCGCACGTTGTTTGCCTTTAAGATACCTGCCTCTTCCAGTTCCATCGCAAGGTTTAAGCCGGCCTGACCGCCAAGGGTCGGGAGGACACTGTCCGGTTTTTCTTTCTTAATTAACTGCTCGACAACCTCGGTTGTCAGCGGCTCGATATATACCCGGTCCGCGATATCCTTATCCGTCATGATCGTTGCCGGGTTGGAGTTTAAGAGAACGACCTCGATGCCCTCTTCCTTTAAGGAACGGCAGGCCTGTGTTCCCGCGTAGTCAAATTCTGCGGCCTGGCCGATAACGATCGGACCGGAACCGATTACAAGTACTTTCTTGATCTCTGGATTCTTAGGCATTATCTTTCCTCCTCCATCATGCGTAAAAAGCGGTCAAACAGATATCCGGAATCCTGCGGTCCCGGGCATGCTTCCGGGTGGTACTGGACGGTGAAGATATTCTTGCCCACGTACTTTAATCCCTCGTTCGTCTTATCGTTCACGTTCACGAACGCCGGAACGGCAACCTCAGGATTCATGCTGTGCTCGTCTACCGCGTATCCGTGGTTCTGGGAGGAAATGTAGACGCGGCCTGTCTCAAGGTCTTTTACCGGGTGATTTCCGCCGCGGTGGCCATATTTCAGCTTATATGTATTTGCGCCTGTGGCAAGAGCCATGAGCTGATGTCCGAGACAGATGGCGAAAACCGGAACATCGGATTCATAAAACTTTCTGACTTCTTTGATGATCTCCGTGTTCTCTGCCGGATCTCCAGGGCCGTTGGAAAGCATGATCCCATCCGGGTTTGTCTTTAATACTTCCTCAGCCGGGGTATCTGCAGGATATACGGTTACTTCGCAGCCTCTCTTATTTAACTCTCTGGCGATATTCTTCTTTGCGCCAAAGTCCATGAGTGCAACTTTCTTTCCTGTACCCGGGAGAACGTATTTTTCCTTTGTGGTTGTCTTTAATACAACGCCTGTTACCTGATAAGCCCTGATCCGCTCTTTCACTTCTTCCAGATCAAAAGATCCGTTCGTTGTGATCATGCCGTTCATGGTTCCTTTTTCTCTTAAAATCTTTGTGAGGGCTCTTGTATCGATACCACTGATACCTGGAATATCCTGTTCTTCTAAGAAATGCTGAATCGTGTCCCCACTTCTGAAATTACTGGGGATCCTAGATAATTCTCTGACAATATAACCATCCGGCCATGCTCTTCCGGATTCCATATCTTCTTTACAAATACCGTAATTACCAATTAACGGATAAGTCATTACCACTGCCTGTCCTGCATAGGACGGATCGGTAAGGACTTCTAAATAACCGGTCATGGATGTGTTAAAAACAATTTCACTGATTACTTCCCTGGTAGAGCCGATGCTTGTTCCTTCAAACACGGTTCCGTCTTCCAGTATTAAATATGCTTTCATGACGCCACCCTTTCTTCTGTGTTCGTGTTCGTTTCCTATCTGGGATTGAAAATTTATTTCAGCCCAAATTTTCACTATTCTATCATGCGGTGAGAGATTTTTCAACTGGTTTTTGTGAAATTTTTCAAGAAATTGTTTGTGAAAGTTATGACAGGCTAACCAGTGTTGTCTGGGAGTGAAATTTTGAATTATGTTAACTCGACTGATTGGCTTATTTCTTGCCGCGAAGCAAAAATATATTCTGTATTTTTCATGATGTCTTTCTTCCGGATAAATATCAGCGACCGGTATCTTACACTTTTCTGACTTCTGATAGAGGATTTATTTTTTGTTGGAAGTATCGTTACTGTACACGGGTAGGAATTTTCTGAACTGAAAATTCCGTACAGTACAGTGGTGGTAGTGGATTTTGCCGATTTGGAATGCGAAGCATCGGCAAAATCAGTTACTGTTTGCGCAAGGCGTGAACAGTAACGAAGTATCTTTTCAGATATTATAAAGAGTTGTCTCTATTGAAGAAAAATGGTAAAATGAATATTAATAAAGGAAAGATTTGAAAACAGCCCTGACACAGACAGAAGGTGTCTTTCTTGTTCTGAAGATCGGCTGTGAATGATTTTTTCCTGCTTATAAACTTCTTATGTGAGGAGGCAGCTTATGAGTAAACTTGTCTATACAAAGGGAAAAGAATACCACATCGGCGTCGGCACCGGGGATGTGGGACGCTACGTGATCCTGCCGGGCGATCCCGGACGCTGTGAAAAGATTGCGAAACATTTTGATAACCCGGTAAAGATCGCCCAGAACCGGGAATACACCACCTATACCGGCTATCTCGACGAGGAAAAAGTCAGCGTTGTCTCCACCGGAATCGGCGGTCCGTCCGCCTCCATTGCGGTCGAAGAGCTGATCCACTGCGGTGCGGACACCTTCATCCGTGTTGGGACATCCGGCGGCATGCAGAAGGACGTTCTTGGCGGAGATCTCGTGATCGCCACCGGCGCGATCCGCTTTGAGGGGACTACAAAGGAATACGCGCCCATTGAGTACCCGGCAGTTCCGGATTTCGATGTCACTGCCGCGTTAAAAGAAGCTTCTGAGGAACTCGGCTACCGCCATCACCTCGGCGTCGTCCAGTGCAAGGATAACTTCTATGGCCAGCACTCCCCGGAATCCATGCCGGTGGCCGATGAATTAAACTCCAAATGGAAGGCCTGGATCGCCTGTGGTGCTCTCGCCTCCGAGATGGAGTCCGCTGCCCTCTTCATCGTCGGCAGCGTCCGCAAAGTCCGCACCGGCTCTGTGATGCTCGTGATCGCGAACCAGACAAGGCGGGAATTAGGACTTGAGGATCCGCAGGTCTATGATACAGAAGCCGCTGTTGTTACAGCGGTGGAGGCGATGAGGAAGCTGATTAAAAAAGATCGGGAGGCGCTTGCTGCGAAATAAGCGCTTTGCCTCTCATCATACGGCTCTTATCGCAAAATATATTGCCATTCATTCCCAGTTCTATGCGCGGAATTTTATGGTAGAATCCTTCTTGTAACATTTTTGTAATATTTTTACATAACAGGAGGTTTTACCATGAAAAAACAGATAATGACTGCTCTCGCAGTTTCCGCCATGATGACACTCGCAATGCCTTTCGCGTCCTTCGCTGCGTCCCGCTCTTGCCAAACCGGCTTCCGTCCGGGAAACAACTGTGGATACACAACTGGCACCAATGCCATTTCTATGGTTCGGACGCAGGGCGGATGCGTGATTTCCACAGGAAATGCTATTGGTCTTTATACGTTATCTGGGAAGGGATATCCATGTTGGGGAACTGGAAATAATTGCGGTACCAGCTGCGCAAACGGCTTCAATGGAGGCAGCTGCTCTTCCGGAACAAACTGCGGTTTAAATTCCTGCACTGGCGGGAACTGCCTGACATCCGGGAATGTTTCCATGATTTCAGGAGCGTCATGCGGAAGTTTTATCAGTGCACGATAGGCAATTTTCCATTGTTCTCCATGACATCATTTAATAAAATCAGTCTGTAAACAGCGAAATTGCCGGATCTTCTTTTTTCGAAGAATCCGGCAGTTTCAATGTTTACTTTGCACAGCAATTTCATCTATGGGTCATTATTGAATTTTTTTCTATTGGAATGCTTTCTCATTTTTTCAGGAGCTTAACCACTTCTGATAAATAACCATTGTTTTCAGCACCAAGCACTCGCTGCACAAGCAGATTACCCGGATACATTTTCTTTAAAAATTCAATCTGCTCTTTTGTCAGTTCAAATTTTCTTTCCATTTCCTTCATTGTAATCGCCTCACTATATCGCTATCAGTAGGATTACACGAAATCAGTTTTCCCGTGTGATATTTCGTGTGATACTTTCCCCGGAAATATGCACTTTTACCCTCTTATTTGAAAGGATAAGTTTGTTCCAGAAATCCCGCAAGCCCGCATAAAATAAGGGAATCCTTAATTTCTAAGGATTCCCTAAAGGAAGCAGATAACGGGAATCGAACCCGCCTTTCCAGCTTGGGAAGCTAGCGTTCTACCGATGAACCATATCTGCGTTTCTTTTTCTGATACTCGTATCATAGCACATTTTCATGGATTCTACAAGGATTTTCTGGTAAATTGGAAGAAATCGTTCTTGTTTTTCCGACAACATATACAAATCATTTATCTATATCTGTCCCTTGCATTCCAATCTTTTGCAGCATCAGCTGATTCCTGCATTTTCCTCTCTGCAAAACATGTTTTAAAATCATGGTGACAGGACCGTTAAACATTTCCTGCCACCATGTTTAACATTTCAGCCCGAATTTTTATCTGCGTTACGATAATTCCGCAATCCTTGTAATCCCCACATATATGTGGGAAATCTTATACCATGTAGCAAAATCTACCACTCCGGTCTGGGGCAGTCCAAAGATCGACTGAAATTTCCGGACAGCTTCCGCGGTAGCCGGACCATAGATCCCGTCAGGGGTAATATCCGGAATTGCGGTATACACGCTGGCGATTGCGTCTAACTGCTCCTGCAGCTGCCGCACCTTATCACCGGTGGCACCAATTGTCAGATCATACCCCGGCCACGATGCCGGGATACCGGAGATCTGTTCCGCCGTATTGATATACATATCATCTCCATAAAAATTCCGCAGGATCTCGATCGGACTATACCCCGCTTCTCCGAGCTCGCAGCTGCCCCATTGCGTCATCCACCCCGGACACCGAACCTTCCGCCCATCGCAATACTGTGTCAGGATCGGCTGTTTCACTCCCGGGCGCGAAAGATAATTATCAAAAATATCATCCACCACAACAGAGATGGACTCAAAAATATTCCGGCCATAAATCCATTTATGATCATACGCCGTTGATGATGTGATCGTAAAATCATATCCCTGATTGCGGTACCATTCCGTATAAACACGGTTTAACGTGAAGGACATGATCGCCAGCACATTCGCGACGATCGCGGAGCGGGGCCAGGTCGCGTATATCTCACTGGAGGCTACATTTTTGATATAATCCCGATATGGGACATAATAGTTGGCCGCGGACGCGTTCGTTGGCACTCCGTCATGTACCACGACCGTCTGGGGGACGACCACTCTGGATAGAACGATCTCTCCTGTCTCTATAACAGGTTTGATCTCGCTCTCCGCAATTTTGGGAAGGTAATCACCATAAAGTGTGTGATCCGGAATCTTCACGATCTCTGTCTGCTCTCCGGCCGGAACATTCGAAAGAGGCCGCAAACGAATCCCCTGGATCGCCGTCACATCCGCCAGAACCTCCGTTCCTGAAACAACAAACGGCTCAAATCCCGGCGCCGTGATTCGGATCGTGTATTCTGCATATGGTCGTTCCGTCTCCTCCGGTGACAATGAAAGCTCTAATGGTGGTGCATCTAATGGAAGATTCTCCGTCTGTCCGGAACTGTTCGTTCTCGTCTCCTCAATAATTTCATCTGGTTCCTCCGTCCTTGCAACCACAATATCCGCATCCTGCACCGGAAAACTGTTCGCGTCCGACACAACATCTACCTGCAAATATCCCTGTGCCATAATTTCCTCGCTCAATTGAATATCGTTCTATTTTATGCAGCGGATGCACGCATGATACATTCCTACACTTATAATATCCCGGACGTCAATATCGTTATAGTCCCGGCCGATGGCCTATCTGCTGAATAAATTTTGTTTTCTTATACCAAAACAGGCATCCGGAAACCCATATAAGCTTCTGAATGCCTGTCTCTTTTTCTTATTTTCTATCCTTCCATCAGCTTCCTGATCTCCTCCGCAAGAAGCTTCACATTCCTGATCAAGCCATCAAATGCCCCATATCCGTAAAACCGGATAAACAGGATGCCGACCGGTACAGCGATGATCATTCCCGCAATACCGCGGAACTTAAAGCCAAGGTATAGGAAAAACAGTGTTGCAAGCGGCGGAAGTCCCATGCTGTCACCGACGATCTTCGGCTGGATCACCTGACGGATGCCCTGTGTTAAAACATAGAGAATAATAAGGCTGAGCGCATAACCGTACTCCCCGGTAAAGAGCCTCACCACTGCCCAGGGAATCAATGCCGTTCCTGTACCGAACATCGGCAGGAAATCCAGAATCGCGATCGCGATTCCAAGAAAAATCCCATATGGAACCCTGAGGAATAACATTCCGATCACCAACACCACTGCGACCACGAACATGATCTTAAACTGCGCCAGAAAATACCCGCCGATCAAAGTCCTGATATCGCTCTTCATCATCCGTCCATACTTGATCACAGGCTCCGGCATAACCTTCCGCACCGTCTCCACAAGCTTATCATGATCTGCCAGAAACAGATAAGAAGAAAGGAATACGATGATCGTATTCACAAAGACCTCCGGTAGCGTCCGCACTACGCGGCTGCCTGCGGAAGCTGCGATCTTCTGAACAAAATCGCCGATATATCCACCCACATTCTCCAGCTCGGAAACGATCGTCGTCTCCGTGTCTGCAGGAAGATACTTCAAAAGTCCCCCGATCCGCTCGCAGGCCAGATCGACTTCCTCCCGGATCGACGCATAAATTCCGGGCAGTGCCTGCCCAAACTCCGTCATTTCCCGGAATACCCAGGAAAACAGCGCATAGATGCCGAAAATCACCAGTGCCAGCACACCCGCGATCAGAACCATCGAGCCGTGCCTGCGGACGATCTTCAGCCGCTTTTCAAAAAAGCGCACCACCGGATTTGCGATCGCTGCCACGATCCATCCGATCACAAACGGAAGAAAAAACACCACCAGCCTCAGTCCCCAGACACAGACCAGATAAACTGTGAGCAAAGGGACCAGAATATTCAAAATAATCCCGGCATACTTTCTGAAATTCATTCCATGGACCTCCTAATCCTGTAAAAATCCTGCTTCATTCCATCCACAGTATTTTACTCAGTCGATCCCCCTTTTTTGTACTCCACATGATATCATGCGGTTTGACATACTTTCAAACCGATTCCGGCTAATGATCTGTACTCTCTTCACCGGTTTTCCCGCCAACACTACTTACAAAGCCCGTACTCCTCTGCAATCTCCTTAAATGCCGGCAGAGACCTCTCGATCTGCTCATATGACACACAGTAAGCCAGTCTCACGTACCCCGGACAAGCAAACGAACTGCCCGGAACCACCAGCACGTGATGTTTCTTCGCCACCTCGCAAAATTCCTTCTCGTTCTCCACCGGAGACTTCACAAACAAATAAAATGCTCCGTCCGGCTTCGCGCAGGTAAATCCATACTCCGTCAGCGCGCCATAGATCAGATTTCTGTTTTTCTCATAAGTCTCCAGATCCACTGTAACGTCATGCTCAATGCAATACTTGATCACTTTCTGAACCAGTGACGGCGCATTCACACACCCGATCACCCTGTTCGCGATCGTAGCCGCCCCGATCAGGGCCGCAGAATCATCCACCTCATCCGGAATCACCACATATCCGATACGCTCGCCCGGAACAGAGAGGGACTTACTGTAAGAGTATCCCACAACCGCATTGTGGTAGTACTTCGTCACAAACGGAACCTCCACCCCGCCGTAGGCCAGCTCACGGTACGGCTCATCAGAGATCAGCACGATCGATGTGCCAAACTCCTTCTCCTTCTTCTCCAGGATCGCAGCCATAGCCTTGATCGTCGCCTCATCATACACAACACCCGTCGGGTTGTTCGGGTTGTTGATGATAACAGCCTTCGTCTTAGCAGTGATCTTCGCCTCAAACTCATCAAGCTTCGGCATAAATGTCTCAGTATCCGGAGAAATGATCACAACCTTTCCGTCGTAGTTTCTCACATATGCATTATATTCCACGAAATACGGAGCAAACACGATAACCTCATCACCCGGATTTAAAATACTCTTTAAAATGATATTTAATCCGCTCGCCGCACCCACTGTCATGATCAGGTTCTTAAAAGAAAAGTTCGTTCCGAACCGCTTATTTAAGGACTCTGCGATGGTCTGACGGACATCCTCGTAACCTGCGTTGCTCATATATCCATGAAGTGTCATGAAATCCTCATTCTTCACCACATCGAGGATCGCCTCTGTCACCTGCGGAACCGGGACATTCGGGTTTCCAAGGCTGAAATCGTAGACATTCTCCTTGCCGTAAACAGCAGCCATTCTTTTCCCTTCCTCGAACATTGCGCGGATCGCGGAATTATTTGCCATAAATGGTTTCATTTTTTCTGATATCATAGCTGTCTCCTCCGTCTGTTGTATTTAATCTCTAAAAAAATTCCAAAGGCACCGGTCACCACAAAGTAAAACCAGGTCGTAGGATTGGAATACCAGGTTGTAAAAAACGAGAGCATAAAATAGAGCGCTCCCTGAGAATAGAACAGGTACCACGCCGGATTTCTTCCCGGGTACGTCCTTGCGGAAAGCCACGCGGCAGCCGCTCCCAGTACCGATGAAAACATGAAAACACCGGCGATCCCAAAATCATAGTACGCGTCGTAAAACAGCGTAACCGTGGTCAGCTCCTCCTTATTCACGTAGATCGGCCAGTCCACTAATGCGGGCTTTATAAACTTAAGCCCCGATAATGCCCAGAGCGGAAACATTCCCTTAAGTCCCATTGAGTGGGCCGGAAGCTCCCGTACCAGACAATCAAAATTGTCGTAATTGTTTGCAATATACATGTAAGGCTGCGTGATAAAGATCGGCGTAGCCGCATTCTTCATCTCAAAGATCCCATTCAGATACGTCACATCATGGCTTCTTGCAATCGTTAAGATCACATAGAGTGGAACAAGTCCCGCCGCCGCCATGAAAAGATACCTGATTTTCCTGTGTCCGCTGACGATCATAAATGTCAGCACAGCGAGAATCACCGCAAAGATCAGCTGAAATCTCGATACACAAAGCACCGGAATCAAAAGCGCGATCCCTGTCATAATGAGGGAAACGATTCTTTTCGCCTTCCCCATCTCCCTGTCATAGAACCATAACAGCACTTCCATGGACGGAACCAGAACACAGGACACTGTCACATAGTGGACACCGGAAATATGGAAATAGGAGTAGGCATGCGGCACTCCCCGAAGAAGAAACGGCACATATCCCAGCCGAAATGCCTCAAACAGAAAAGCAGTCAGGGACAGGATTGTCAGCCCGGTAAGTGCAATGAAAATTCTTGTCCCGTATCTCTCTGGGGTCTCTCCTGTAAACTTCAGGGAAAAACCATCTGCTGTCTTTTTTTCTTTCTCATGTCCAAATTTCTTTTCTGCCAGCGCGTACACATTCCAGAATGCCGCAAAGGCTACAAAAAAACATGCCCAGGTCTCTAAGCTCCAGTCTCTCTGAAGGTTTGAAAGCTTCAGGCAGGAGATTCCTTCTCCTCCCACATAAAACAGGGAAAACAGTCCGCGGAGATGAAGCGGATTGCCATTTTTCCCATATTCCCACAGATAAAGATAGAGTGCTGCAAACATCAGCGACATTCCCGATAAGGTAAAATGGGCGCTGAATGCAAAAAGCATGGCAGCGCCGTAACAGATCACATAAACCAGCATATCAGCCTACTCTCCGAGACCGCCATTGATCAGTTCTGTGATCGCTTCCAGAGCTTCCTTTTCGTCCGCTCCCTCACAGATCAGCTCGATCTCATCTCCGCACTTTACGCATGCCCCCAGCACACTCAGTACACTTTTCGCATTTGCTGTCGTGTTTCCATATTCAAATTTGATCGAACTCTGGAACCGCAATGCCTCCTTGCACAGAAGCCCTGCCGG
>CAKRNI010000011.1 GCA_934370915.1 uncultured Lachnospiraceae bacterium | reverse complement strand
ATTTCACCAAATGTAATAACTCTCTTGGACATGAGGATTCTCCTTAAATATTTATAATATGATTTATAGTCATGAACCGCGTGGGCTGGGGGAGAGCGCAAATCACGTTTCCTTCCAGCCCGTACGGTGTAAAATTACGCTTGCCGTATAATACGGGAACCGCGAACTCCGCTGCGTTTGCGTAGCGTAACGGGAAGTGCGAACTTCACTTTGTTCCGTTTGCACAGCGTGACGGGAACCGCGAACTCCGCTGCGCTATGTTTGCGTAGCGTAAAATTGCACGCTGTGCAATTTTACTTATTTCTGTACAAGATGTACTGCGAAGCCGCCGATCTCGTCTGCGAGATAGATTGCTGTCATCTTGTCGCCTTTGAACTTAGCGGACTCTTCGTTGAACTTGTAGCCCATCATCTCAAGGTAGTTCTTAGCTCTTACTACAGAGTTTGTAGCAACGGCGATATGACCCTTGGAGCCAAGTCCCTTGGACTTCATAGCCTCAACAGCGGTTCCTGCGAATACGGAGCTGTTGCCGACTTTCTTTGTGAATCCGAACAGACCGTCGAATGCGTCAGCAGTCTTTTCAGCTTCTGTCTCGCTGTCGCAGTTGATTCCGATATGAGCAAGCTCAAAGCCGAGCATTGTCTGAACAGCTTCCTTTGTGAGGTCGCGGATCTTATCGAACTCACCGGCAGCTACGAGGTCTTTCTTAACCATCCAGCTTCCGCCGCAGGCAAGGATCTTGTCGAATGCAAGGTAGGAGTTGATGTTCTTAGCGTTGATTCCGCCTGTCGGCATGAATTTCATCTGTGTGTACGGAGCTGCCATAGCTTTGATCATGTTGATTCCGCCAGCCTGTTCAGCCGGGAAGAATTTAACAACATCAAGGCCAAGGGAGATAGCCATCTCAACATCGCTCGGGTTGGAAGTACCCGGAGTTACCGGAATTCCCTTATCTACACAGTATTTAACAACGGTCGGGTTTAAGCCCGGGCTTACGATGAATTTTGCGCCTGCGTTTACTGCACGGTCAACCTGCTCAGTTGTAAGAACAGTACCTGCGCCAACTAACATCTCCGGGAATTCTTTTGCCATAATACGGATGGACTCTTCTGCTGCAGCTGTACGGAATGTAACCTCAGCGCACGGAAGACCGCCCTCGCAAAGTGCCTTTGCAAGCGGTGCTGCGTCCTTTGCATCGTCAAGTACAACAACCGGAACAATACCAATTTTCTGGATCTTCTCTAAAACTTCGTTCATGATTCCTGTCTCCTTTTTTGCTTTATAAATTTAGGAAATTCAGTTTTAGTCAATAATCAAGTCATATTGAGTCTTAATACCGAGTTTCATAATACGGAACTAAGTTTCGCATTGCGGTATCATCTAAATTAGATTATACTCATGAGATTCGAATTGTCAATAGCGAAAAAGCCTAATTTTACTGGATTTTCTGAGTAAAACTGCCGAAAAACAAATCGCTTCATTTTATTATGGAAGTGTGGTAAACTATAAAAAGTAAAAAACAAGGGAACCATAAGAGCAGAAAAATATTTCCTGTGAAAGACCGGGAACGGCTGCCGGAGATGAGCGGCAGTTAGAAAGGGAAAAAACAATTATATGGATATACAGTTTCAGAAGCTGGGCGCCGAGAATTTTGCGGAACTCAGTAAGTATTATGGAAGGCGCCACGACAATACCTGCGACAGTGTGATGCTTGACAATTTCCTCTGGGCGGATTATTATCATGTCCACTTTTGCGAGAGAGATGACAAGGCAGTTCTCTGGATCATGAAGATTTTAGGAAAGATGTATGCCTCTCTTCCTGTGTGCGCCATCGAAGATATGCCCCACTACTTTAAAGAGATCGAACAATATTTCAATAAGAATCTTCATCTGCCGCTTGAGATCTATCTGGCGGATCAGGAGGCAGTGGATTATTTAAAGCTTCCGGCGGACCGCTACTCCGTGACGGAGCTTCCGGATGCCAGGGACTACCTTTACAGTGCGGAGGCGTTGAAGACATTGTCGGGAAAAGCGCTTCACAAGAAGAAAAACAACCTGAACGCATTCAAGAAAGCATATGACGGAAGATATGAGTACCGGACGCTCTGCTGTTCGGACGGCTGCGAGATCTGGAAGTTTCTGGATCAATGGAGAGAGGGAAAAGGCCAGGAGGTCGAAGGACACTTGGATTATGAAGTGGAAGGAATCCACGAGATCTTAAGAAACTGCTCGATGCTTTCGGTCCGCATGGGTGGAATTTATGTGGATGACCAGTTGGAGGCGTTCTCCATCGGAAGCTATAACAGTAAGGAAAAGATGGCGATCATTCACATCGAAAAGGCAAACCCGGAAATGCGAGGGCTTTACCAGATGATCAACCAGCAGTTCCTGATCCATGAATTTCCGGAGGCGGAGATCGTAAACCGCGAGGATGATATGGGACTTCCGGGACTTCGCCAGGCAAAGATGTCCTATGCGCCGATGGATTTCGCAAGAAAATATAGAATTAAGCAGTTAGATTATGAAGCACAGAGCGCGGAGTAAAGTATGATACGGTATTTGGAGACAGAAGAGAAGGGAAGCTGCCGGAATCTCTGGAGAGAGGCATTCCCGGAAGATTCCACGGAATTTTGCGATTATTATTTTAAGGAAAAAATGAAGGACAACAAGGTACTTGTCCGGGAGGAGAATGGCGAGATCGTGTCCATGATCCACCGGAACCCCTATAAGATCTATATGCGGGGAAGTGAGACCGTGTGCGACTATATTGTCGGCGTTTCCACACTGGTTGCCGAGCGCCACAAGGGATACATGAGAAGTCTCATACTGGCCATGCTGCGGGATATGCAGGAAGAGCGGATGCCGTTTACGTTTCTGATGCCGGCGAGAGAGTCCCTGTACCGTCCCTACGATTTCCGGTATATTTATGATCAGCCGCGCTGGGTTCTCAAATATAATCCCCACATCCACAGAGAGCCCTGTAACCTGAAAACGCTGGGTGCGGATCTGGCGGAGTGGCAGACTGCCTGGTTAAAGAGACAATATGAGGTCTTCGCAATCCGCGATGAGGCATATTTACAGCGGATGGAGAAGGAGCTTGCCAGCGAGAACGGAACCTGCACGCTGCTCTATGATGATGACTGGTTTATCGGAATGCAGAGCGAGTGGGGCTTAAAGGAGCGGGAGATGCGCTATCTCTACACCGGAGAACATTACCGGAGCGAGGCGGGACGGAAGCCGGCGATTATGGCACGTATCGTCTGCATGCCGGAGTTCGTAAAGACGATCCGGCTGGCGGAGGACTGCCCTCAGGATGAAGTGACGGTGGAGATCGGGATCAATGATCTCTTCGTACCGCAGAATCAGGGTGCATGGCTGTGGCAGCTGACGAAGGAAGGCTCGAGGCTGGTCCAGGAATCCCGGTTTATCGCGAAGGGGAAAATGGAGGTCCTGACGATCTCGGAGCTTACCGAGTGGCTGTTCGGGTACCGGACGCCGGAGCAGGTGGCGAAGATCCCATATGGGGAGTATATTGAGCCGTTTCGCGGAGTGTTCTTAGATGAAGTTGTATAAATGGTACGAGAGCCAAACAGCCCAAAGGCAGACGCAAGTCTGCCTTCAAGAGGATGCCTGACTTTTGGATTTGCCAGAAAGTGTAAACTCCGTTTGCAGCGGAGCAGAAAAGCGCATGATATAACAGGAAGGAGAGATCTGTCATGACAGAGCGGGAGACATTAAAAAAGTGGCTGGATGAGAGCAATAATATTGTATTTTTCGGCGGGGCCGGCGTGTCCACGGAGAGCCATATTCCGGATTTCAGGAGTACGGACGGACTGTACAACCAGCAGTATGATTATCCGCCGGAGACGATCTTAAGCCATTCCTTCTATATGAGAAAGCCGGAGGAATTTTACCGATTCTACCGGAATAAGATGCTGTTTCCGAACGCGGAGCCGAACAGGGCCCATAAGGCGCTTGCAAAGTTAGAGGAAATGGGAAAATTAAAGGCGGTCGTAACACAGAATATCGACGGACTGCATCAGAAAGCAGGCAGCAGGGAGGTTTTAGAACTTCATGGTTCCGTACTGCGGAATTACTGTACGCGCTGCGGAAAGTTCTATGGGCTGGATGCAATCTTAAATTCTACGGGAGTTCCGAAATGTACCTGCGGCGGAACGATCAAGCCGGATGTGGTCCTCTATGAGGAAGGTCTGGATTCGGAGACCATCGAAAAGTCCGTGAATTATATCGCGAATGCGGACGTGCTGATCATCGGCGGAACGTCCCTCACGGTATATCCTGCAGCTGGGCTCATCGATTATTACAGGGGACATAAGCTGGTTCTCATCAATAAATCCGTGACACCGATGGATAACCGTGCGGATCTTGTGATCAGCGGACCGATCGGAGAGGTTCTCGGGGACGCAGTCGGCGTGTGATTCCGGAAAGAATATCAGGGCAGGAAACAGTGACTATGCCGGGATAAATGCGGAATATTGCAGCAGGCGGAATATGGGAGGCAGAGATATGTATCAGGCAGCAGCAGATCGGTATGATACGATGGAATATAAGCGATGCGGAAGGAGCGGACTGAAGCTTCCGCGGATCGCGCTGGGACTCTGGCAGAATTTTGGATTGGAGAAGACGATTGCGGAACAGGAGGAGATCCTGTGCCATGCTTTCGACCGCGGGATCACACACTTTGATCTTGCGAATAACTACGGACATCCGGCAAACGGCCTTGCTGAGAAAAACTTCGGTCAGGCGCTTAAGGACTGTCTTGGTACATACCGGGATGAGCTTGTGATCTCCACGAAAGCCGGATATGATATGTGGCCGGGACCTTACGGAAACTGGGGTTCCAGAAAGTATCTGATGGCGAGCCTCGACCAGAGCTTAAAGCGTATGGGACTGGATTATGTGGATATCTTCTACCACCACAGACCGGACCCGGAGACACCGCTGGAGGAGACCATGGGCGCACTCAGCGACATCGTCCGCAGCGGAAAGGCACTTTACGTCGGACTTTCCAATTATAAAGAGGAAGAAACGAGAAAGGCAGTCAGGATCTTAAAGGAAAACGGAACGCCGTGCCTGATCCATCAGCCGCGTTACAATATGCTGGAGCGCTGGGTGGAGGACGGTTTACTCTCCGCGCTGGATGAAAACGGAGTGGGCTGTATCTGCTTTTCCCCGCTCGCCCAGGGAGCGCTGACAGATAAATACCTGAAGGGAATCCCGGCAGGTTCCCGTGCGTCCCGTGAGGGAACGACGGTGGCGCAGCGGTATCTTTCTGATAAACAATTAGAAAAAATCAAACAATTAAATCAACTTGCGGAAGAACGCGGACAGACGCTGGCGCAGATGGCTATCGCCTGGATTTTACGCCGCCCGGAGGTGACAGCCGTTCTGGTGGGCGCCAGCAGGGTTTCGCAGCTGGATAACAGTCTTGCGGCGCTTGGGTGTACGGGATTTTCAGAGGATGAGCTGAAAAGGATCGACAAGATTCTGGCATAAAAGAACTTAGAACAGGATCAGCACGCAGAAAACATATGGAGCGTGAAAATTTGTAAGAAATAAGAGATCGTTTGAGAAGACAGGTTTCAGGCAACAGGAGACATAGAGAATGGTATATGAAGTAGGCGATATCGTAAAATTAAAGAAACCGCATCCCTGCGGCAGTCAGGAATGGGAAATCCTGCGCGTGGGCGCAGACTTCCGCTTAAAATGTATGGGCTGCGGCCATATGGTCATGGTGACGAGACGGTTGGTGGAGAAGAATACCAGAGGACTCAGAAAGCCGGATGGGACGGAAGTAAAATAAAGGAAACTTAGATTAAGAAGAAGGAAAACAAAAACCAGTCACATGGGATCCATCAGAGCAGGAAGCGTAATGGAAAACGTGTGGCTGGTTTTTTATGTAGATTGTCGCAAGCGACCGCGCGAGGCGCGAGAATGTGCCAGGGCACATTCTTTTTTTGGTCGGAGGCAACTATAAAACCGCACAGATTCTTTCCACCGCATTTTGCGGCTCCCCGATATTCGGGATATCGTACTTTGCATATTTCTTATATAACCCGCGTCGCGTGAGATAGGTATTCTCGATTTCCTCTTTTGTATGGTTCTTAAATAACGGCCGTTCCGGGTGTAACGCAAGGTTTCGGTAGCAGTCCTCGAACGGGCGGTCGATATAGAAGATCGTGCCGCTCTTTTCGAGAATCTCCCCATTCCGGTCAAAGGTCAGCATTCCGCCGCCGGTGGAGATTACGGACGGGCCGAGGCCGCATACCTGATGGGCAATCTTGTGTTCATAGTCCCGGAACAAAGATTCCCCGCCCTTTGCGAAGATCTCCGGGATCGTCATCCTGTAATGTTCGATCAGCATCTGATCCGTATCGTAAAACGGGAGACCGAGCTGTTCGGAGAGAAGTTTCCCGATGGTGGTCTTTCCGCTGCTCGTGAAGCCGCATAAAATAATTGGATGTTCTGGTGTCATGTCTGGTTCCTCTCGAAAGGCCTGCTGATTCTGGCGAAAGTATTCTGCGTTTTTGATAATACCGCGCCGGGTATCAAATGAGCCGGCAATGTCGGTCTGTAAATGAAAAGCACATATAAAATACCATAAATATAGAAGAAAGGCAATAAGAGCGAGGACAAAGTTTCCGGGAATAGCAGAAGCGGTTTCCTAAAACGTGGGCGGGCGAGTCTGCCGACACATATTTTACTCCGACTTCAATAATGGATAATGCCCCAAAAACTGCTGCAGCGCCAGATTCCCGGAGGATCTTTTCCACGCTGCAATGATCTCAACGACCTCCTCTTCGCCGATCAGCGGAATAAACACAAGGTTTTCCGCGTTTGTCAGCTTATGCGTCACATAGGAGGGAATAATGGAGATCCCTTCCTCGATGGATACCATCATGAGAATGCTCTCCACATCGTTGGAACGGAAGAAGATGTCCGGATGATATCCGGCCTGCTCATACATCTCGTAGAAGCGGAGGTCACTGACGGAATCCCCGGTGCTGGACGGGGTCATGAACAGCAGGCGTTCGCCGTGGAGCTCTGACCGCTGCAGGGATTCCCGCCTGGAAAGCGGATGATTGCTGTAAACAGCGACCATCAGAGGACTGCGTTCAATGAGCCGGTATTCAATGGACTCGTTTTTCACAAGCTCCGTGCTGTCCCAGGTAAAAATAATATCATATTCGTCCTTCAAAAGCCCTGCGGCGAGAAGATCGGTGTTCCGTCTGTAACAGGAAACAAGAATATTCGGATATTTATTATGGAAGAAACGCAGGGAGTTGGAAAAATTGCTTCGCTCAAAGCCTTTTGTATATCCGATCCGCAGGGTTCCTACCATACCGGTTGAAACCTCCTGAATCCGGTTTACCGCCTGATCAATGCGGCCGAGGATCGACCTTGCATCACTTAGAAATGCGCTTCCGGCGGGAGTCAGGGAGATCGGGCGGCTCGACCGGTCAAAGAGCGGGACGCCGAGGCTGTCTTCTAACGCGCGGATCTGCTGGGTGATGGCAGTCTGGGTAATGTAAAACTGATCTGCGGCTTTCGTGAAGCTGCGGCATTCAGCGGCGGTCACAAAGTAGCGCAGCTGGTTTGTGTTCATAAGCTCCTCCTGAAAAATAGGAATAAATCGCCCCACTCTGTGGGAAGGATCGTTACTCTTCGTAAAACATAAGTTTTTCTTATGATATCATACAAAATGCGCGGTTGCAAATCCTTTTACCGGGCGGTATCATAAGACTACTGATGCTGGATGGCGGTACAAGGGCAGACATTTTCCAAATAGAATATGCTGTACCATACCAAATACAGTGAAGGCAGCAGGACAAGAGCTGCGGATAAGACAGGCGCGGACCGCAGCCGTAAGAGGGGAGTTATGCTTATGAAACGAGAAAATTTTGGCTCACGTTTAGGCTTTTTACTGGTAAGCGCGGGCTGTGCGATCGGAATTGGAAATGTGTGGCGGTTCCCGTATGTAGCGGGACAGAACGGCGGCGGCGTATTCGTCCTGTTCTATCTGCTGTTCCTGTTGTGTATGGGCGTCCCGGTCCTCACCATGGAGCTTGCGGTGGGACGTGCGGGACGAAAGAGCGCGGTCGGCGCGTATCGGGCGCTGGAAAAGCCGGGCAGTAAATGGCATGTACACGGCTGGTTCTGTATCCTTGGCTGTTATCTGTTAATGATGTATTACACGACCGTATCCGGCTGGATGCTCAGTTATTTCGTGAAGTTCGCGACGGGAACATTCACTGGAATGAATGCGGATCAGGTCGCAGGAGTATTTGGGGATATGCTCGGCAATCCCGGTGAGATGGGCTTATGGATGGCTGTGACCGTTATCGTCGGCTTCTTTATCTGCAGCAGAGGCCTCCAGAATGGCCTTGAGAAGATCACAAAATGGATGATGGCGGCGCTGTTATTGCTGATCCTGGTGCTTGCGGGACACAGCCTGATCCTTCCGGGCGCGAAAGAGGGACTGAGCTTTTACCTTCTCCCGGATTTCAAACGCGCGTCGGATGTCGGACTCGGATCGGTGATCATGGCGGCCATGAACCAGTCCTTCTTTACATTAAGCCTCGGCATTGCGGCGATGGAGATCTTCGGAAGCTACATGTCCGAGGAGCATACGCTTGCAGGCGAGGCGGTACGGATCTGCGGTCTCGATACGCTGGTAGCCCTTTCTGCCGGACTGATTATCTTCCCGGCGTGCTTTTCCTTCGGCGTACAGCCGGATGCCGGCCCGCAGCTGATCTTCATCACACTTCCGAACGTGTTTGCCAACATGGCAGGCGGACGGATCTGGGGCATGCTGTTCTTCTTATTTATGTCGGCGGCAAGCTTCTCAACCGTTATCGCCGTGTTCGAAAATTTGCTTTCCAGCTGCATGGATAACTTCGGTTGGAACAGAAGGAAAGCTTCCGTGATCAACTGTATTTTCGTGCTGATCGCCAGCCTGCCCTGTGTTCTGGGCTACAATGTATGGAGCAGCCTCCACATCATCGGCGCGAGAGATGTTCTGGATTCTGAGGACTTCCTGGTCAGCAACCTGCTTTTACCACTTGGATCCCTTGTTTACCTGTTATTCTGTGTGAGCAAGTGGGGCTGGGGATATGATAAGTATCTCGCGGAGGCGAACAAGGGAGCGGGACTTAAGATGCCGGGGGCGAACTGGGCGAAGATCTATTTCCGGTATGTTCTTCCGGTGCTGATCCTGGTGATCCTGATCCAGGGGCTGATCGGATAACAGGCTTTCAGATATGAACGGAATTCATAAGAAGACCGGAATTCATGAAAAACTTACCGATTTAACGCAATACACGCATAAAAACTTTAAAGTGTAAAAGTTTTTATATTGAATATCGAAATAACCTGTGTTATAATAAGCATCGCAAATACAAAAAAGAGGAGAGTACCACAATGAAAAAGATGATTGCACTGGGCATGGCCGCTATGATGTGCCTGTCCATGACTGCATGCAGTGTCTCCACATCTTCCAAGACCGAGACGACCGCAGCAGCAACAAAAGCAGCTGAGACAACTGCAGAAGCAGCAAAAGACAGCGAGACAACCGCAGAGGCTGCCGGCGATCTTGTTGCGACCGCAGATTATCCGACAAAACCGATCACAATGATCATTCCTTACGGTGCAGGCGGAACAACCGATACCTGGGGCAGAAAGCTTGCAGTTCTGCTTGAAAAATATTTAGGACAGCCGATCACCGTTACAAATCAGGGCGGCGCGTCCGGCTCCATCGGAAGCCAGTTCGTAAAAGAGCAGCCTTCTGATGGCTACACACTTCTTGTTTGCGCTGAGACGATGGGAACCTACAGAACCATGAATATCTGCGACCTTGGATACGATGATTTCACCGTTATCTCCCCGTTGGTTGGTGATCCGAAGGTCCTTGTAGTCGGAAAAGACTCCAAGTACAACACACTTCAGGAGCTTCTTGATGCGATCAAGGAAAATCCGGGAAAGATCACAATGTCCCACTCCGGTCCTGGAGGAAGCGGACACAATCAGGGCCTTGTATTAAAAGAGCTCGGCTATGAAGTTGCAATGACAAGCTTTGACTCCGGTAACGACGCACTTCTCGGTGTCATCGGCGGACAGGTTGACTTCACAAACCCGAATATCTCCACCCTCGGCGGCTATATCGAGAGCGGCGATGTGAAACCGTTAGCAGTATTCTCCGATAAGAGAATGGACGCTTACCCGGATATCCCGGCATTCACAGAGACGGTTCCGGAAGCTGAAAAGTACTTAAATATCCCGTACACACTCCTTTCCTTCGTTGTAAACAACGATACACCGCAGGAGGTTGTTGATGTATTAAAGGCAGCATCTGAGAAGGTATTCGCAGATCCGGAGTGGACCGAGTTCGTAAAACAGAACGCAGCGGATCCGGTATATGACGAGTACAAAGATGACGCATCGATCCAGGCATTCTATGACAACTGGAAATCCGTAATCTGCTGGTTACAGTATGACAACGGTGTTGCCGAGAAGAGTCCGGAAGAGTTCGGCATCAAGAGAATTGGAGAATAATCAATGAAGAATAAGATTCATTCGCTGATCGTCGAAGGAATTGTATTTTGCGGGAGCGGCCTTGTGCTGCTCTCGTATTCTCTTTCATCCTACGCGAAAGGGTTTAACAAAAGCTGGGCACAGTCCCCGTACCTGTTCCCGCTGATCGTGGCGATCGCCATGATCGGTCTGTCCTTATGGATCGTCGGAGAGGGAGTTACGGCAATGAAAAAAGCGGCCGCAAATTCGAATGACAAGAAGGCGGAAAAAGCAGGAAAAACAGAAAAGCGGCGCTGGGTTGTGATCGCCCTGATCCTCTGCGCGGTCTACTATGCGGCACTTGCCTTCATTAAAATTCCGTATATCACCATCGGAATTTTATCTTTTGCGTATACATTTTCGACATTTGAGGTTGTGACGGTGGTATTCCTGATCGCCATGATGGTTTTCATGGGTGTCAGAAAAATTCCGGTCCTTGTCTTCGTGCCGATCGGAACCACCTTGTTCTTAAGCCTTGCATTCCGCACATTCTTACATGTGCTTCTGCCATAGAAAGGAGAAAGGAAAATGATGCAGATGTTATCCGTGGTCGATCCGCGGTTTATCCTTATGGTTCTCCTTGGTTCTGTGGCTGGTCTGTTCGTAGGAGCGATCCCGGGACTTTCTGTGTCCATGGCGACGGCGCTTCTCGTATCCATTACTTATACCTGGGAACATTCAGATGCCCTGGCGATGATCATGGGCGTCTATGTAGTCGGAGTTTTCTCCGGTGCGGTATCGGCGATCCTGATCAATATCCCCGGCGCGCCTTCATCGGTCGTAACGACACTGGACGGCTATCCGATGTCGAAAAAAGGTCAGTCCTACAAGGCGCTCTTTACCGCAACGATCTACTCGTTTATCGGAAGCTTATTTGGTCTTCTGGCTCTGGGACTCTTAGCGGAGCCGGTATCCAGAGTTGCGATCAAATTTACAAAGATGGACTATTTCCTGCTGGCCCTCTTCGGACTTGCGACGGTTGGTTCCGTCAGCACGAAGAACTACGCGAAGGGCCTTATCAGCGTTATGATCGGTCTTGTGATCAGCATGATCGGACTGGATCCGCTGATGGGAACAAAGCGCCTGACCTTCGGAATCCAGAACCTCGCGGGTGGTGTCAGCACAGTCCCGGCGCTTGTCGGCTTCTTCGGCTTCGCGGAAGTGCTCTCCGTTGTATACAATATGAAGCAGGAGCAGAATGTCCTTGCGATGGAAAAGACGAAGGTCAGCCTGAAAGAGATCTTAAAGAGCTGGAAGCTTTCCTTATATACATCAACGATCGGTCTTTTAGTCGGCGCTCTTCCGGGAGCAGGCGGACCGGTGGCATCCTTTATCGCGTACAATGAGGCGAAGCGTCTTGTAAAGAAGCCGGAGGTTCCCTTCGGTGAGGGTGCAGTGGAAGGAATCGTGGCCAGTGAGTCCTCCAACAACGCATGTATCGGCGGTGCGCTGATCCCGATGCTGACGTTAGCGGTTCCGGGCGACGCAGTTACCGCGATCATCCTTTCCGTATTCTATGTCCATGGCTTACAGCCGGGTCCGTTATTTATCACGCAGAACAAAGAATCCTTCTACTCTATCGTAGTAGCGGGAATCATCGCGTGCTTTGCACTTTTGCTGTTAGGACTGATTGTTGCTCCGAGGATCTGTAAGGTCATTACGATCCCGAAGAATATCATGATCCCGGTGGTAACGAGCCTCTGTGTGATCGGTTCCTTCGCATGCAACAACCGTCTTTTTGATGTGGGACTCATGTTCTTCTTCGGACTGATGGGATTCATGATGCGCCGGTTCGATTATCCGGTTGCCCCGCTGATCCTCGCGATGGTACTCGGAAAGATGATGGATTCCAACTTCCGTCAGGCAGTGTCCCTGGCATCGTCCTCCGATAACCCGTTTATGGCGATGTTCGGACATCCGATCACGATCGTGCTTTCCATCTGTACATTGTTCGTCCTTCTTGGAAATATTCCGTGGACGAAGCCGTATGTCGATAAGGTAAAAGGCATCTTTTCAAGAAAAACGGCGTAATTTCAGATAAAACTTCTGAAAAACAGGCCGGATCATCAAATTTCGACCGGCGCAGGATTTCTCACCGGTGTGAAAGCTGGCAAGAAATGAAAAAAGTATAAAAAGAGCAGGAAATCAGGCAAAAAGTGCTTGCATTTCCTGCTCTTTTTTGCTAAGATTATTACCTGTGACATGTAAAAAATCCTTGCTCCTGATACTGAAAATCGGGGGCCGGAAGACCAGAAGGAGGTTTATGAAACTATGAACAAATACGAGTTAGCAGTTGTTCTTAGCGCAAAACTTGAAGATGACGAGAGAGCAGCCGCACTTGAGAAAGTGAAAGGCTATATCACACGTTTCGGCGGCAATATCGTTGATGTGGACGAATGGGGCAAGAAGAGACTTGCATACGAGATCCAGAAGAGCAAAGAGGGATTCTACTACTTCATCCACTTCGAGGGCGAGGCAAACTGCCCGAACGAGGTTGAGGCTCACATCCGTATTATGGAGCCGGTTGTTCGCTATCTTTGCGTAAGACAGGACGCTTAATAAAGAAAGAGTGAGAATATGAACAGAGTTATCCTTATGGGTAGATTAACCAGAGATCCGGAAGTACGCTATTCCCAGGGCGAGCGCTCTATGGCAATCGCAAGATATACACTTGCAGTTGACAGAAGAGGCAGAAGAAGCCAGGACGGCGATCAGGGTCAGACGGCCGATTTTATCAACATCGTAGCTTTTGATCGTGCCGGTGAATTTGCGGAGAAATATTTCCGTCAGGGCATGCGTGTACTGGTTTCCGGAAGAATCCAGACCGGAAGCTATGTAAATAAGGATGGCCAGAAGGTCTATACAACAGATATTATTGTAGATGACCAGGAATTCGCTGACAGCAAGGGTCAGGGCGGCGATAACAGCGGCTTTGGCGGCGGAAACAGCTACGGCGGCGGAAACCGCGGCGGCTACCAGCAGGGAACAAGACCTGCTCCGTCCAGTGCCATCGGCGACGGATTTATGAATATCCCGGATGGAGTCGAGGACGAAGGACTTCCATTCAACTAAATATCAGTCTGAGGCAATACAGTGCGTTACTCCTAATTCGCTGTGAGTAGACTGAGTTTGCACGTGACCGGACAGGCGTTGGACGGTTACAGACAACGAAACTAACAGGAGGTAATTTAAAATGGCATTCAATAAAGGTGACAAGTCCGATTCTTCCAGAGTAAGAAGAGGCGGCATGCATAGAAGAAAAAAAGTTTGCGTATTCTGCGGCGATAAGAACGGCGAGATCGATTACAAGGACGTAAACAAGTTAAAGAGATACGTATCCGAGAGAGGAAAAATCCTCCCGAGAAGAATCACAGGCAACTGCGCAAAGCACCAGAGAGCTTTAACAGTAGCTATCAAGAGAGCACGTCATATCGCTCTTATGCCGTACACATGTGAATAATTCCTTAGAATAAGGATTTTCACTGATAAAGTAAGGTTTTATCTAATTAATTTGAAGCATCATTCGAGCCCCTATGTGAGAGATCACACAGGGGCTTTTTTCTATTGGCGTATTTCGTATGGGACATTTCGTTTCCAGCATCGCCAATTTAGCATAAATTGCATAAATAATCGGAAAGCAACATAGATAAATATAGTTGAATATGTTTTACGTCCGTGTTAGAATGAACATAGAAAACTAAAAAGCATAGCATCTGCAAGGGTGCTACCAACACCCTTGCAGATGTGAAAAGTGTTTAAGGGACACTTCTCACAATGGTTGCGCCACTACTATGCCATTCCATTATAGTCGAAATAATAATAATAGACAAGATGGAAATGGGGTAGGAGTCTATTTGTTGTACAGAAAATGACAGCAGGAGTATGAAGTGGAATCTTTGCACCCCTGCTTTTTAGTTTCTTCAATTGTTACATTACAATTTGTGTCTAAACGAAAAAAGTGGACCACAGGGAGGAATTGTATGAAGAAACAATATCTGGCATGGGGACTGGCAATAAGCTTGTCCATAGGAACCATATTTGGAAACAGTGGAATTTCCTGGGCGTTTGAAAATACGAATCAGGACAAAACTGCCAATGTGGAGAAGGAAGAGAGCAGCTTTTGGGATGAGTTGGGGTTATTGACGCCGAGCAATGCGGTAGAGCTTATGACATCAAGCAATGCGGCAACAGAAAATACAACAAATAAACCAACTGAAACAACAGGATTAAAAAAACAGTTTACGACAGAAGATGGAATTATTGTTGAGATAGACTCACAGGATGTCATTCTGCCGGAAAACACACAGATCCAGGTGAAAAAGGTCGATTTAGGATCTGAGATCACAGATTCTGTGCGCTCATCAATGCAGGAAAATCAAAAAGAACTTGAACAGATTTATGCCTATGATATTTCATTCTGGAATGATGGGGAAGAGTTTGAACCGTCTGATGGAGTGAAGGTAACGTTTAAATTCCCGGATACCATGACTGGAGAACAAGTCGATGGATCAGAAATTTTCCATGTGAGAGATGGGGAAGATGTTGCTGAATTTGTTCCGAAGACAGTAGAAGGAGATCAAGAGATTAGCTGCCAATCGGTAGGATTTTCGGTTTATGGAATCGCTGTGGTGCAGGCAGAGGAATGGATTCCGATTTATACGGCGGAAGAGTTTGTTTCTATCAAGAATAATTTAGATGGAACGTATAAATTAATGAATGATATAGATCTATCGGAATATATAAATGAATTTCCTTTAGATGGAAGTGATAAAGACACAGCATTTAGAGGTACACTGGATGGAAATAACCATATAATTACTTTGAACGGCGATATTAACATAAATAATGATACGCCTAATTGGAATGGCTCGTATAAAAAAGAATTCAATTGGAGCTTTAGTATATTTCAAAATATAAATTCTGGTGTAGTAAGAAATATAAAATTTGATGGTGAACTTTCTTTCCATGATACTAGTATTCTTTCAGAGACAAACAGATTTTGGGTGTCCGATATTATTACTTTAAGTGTTCTGGCATGTAGTATATCTGGATATAAAGCAGAAATAACAAATATCATCAATGAAATTGATATCTCTTTCGATTCTTTAGAAAATGTAACTGACGTATATATAGCACCAGTAGCATATACTATAGAATATGCCCAAATTAGTAAATGTATTAATAAGGGAGATATTAGAGTCGCTTTAAAGGAAAAAAATCCGGTTTATCATATGTTCAAATTGGAGGACTGGTGGGTACTACGGATTGTGATGCACAAAATAATATAGTTGAATGCCTAAATCTGGGAGATATTTCCTTATCATCTTCAGTGAGAGTAATGACGTGCATTGGAGGATTGATTTCGCTAACGGATTATCAACGTGGTTCTGTATGGGAACGGCAAATAGAAAAATGTGCTAATTTAGGAAATATCAATATAACGTTTGGAGATAGAGAGAATGCCCAATCTAGTCGTGGTTTATTTATTGGGGGACTTATTGGAGGTTGTGGACGAGGAATATTATTAGATTGCTATAATTCCGGAAAGATAACAGTTGATGTTAAAGAAGTATTTGATTCAAGCTACTATGCCGACTGGTGTCATATAGGTGGTATTGTCGGTGTGTATTGGCAGGTGAAACTACAAAACATATATAATTCTCAATATACATCAGGGTTGAAAGCTAAAATTAAAGGCGAACATGTATATGTTGGAGAAATTTTAGGTGCAAAAGGTATAATGACAAATGCACATTTGCATGAACAGGAAAATGTATATTATTTGAACGGAGGAACATATAGCGGCGATGAAACTGAACCAGTAGGTACAGCAATTAATGAACAGGATATGGAACAGCAATCCACATTTGAAAATTTTGATTTTGAAAATGTGTGGAAAATGGGAGAAGGGGAATATCCATATCCAATCCTTCAATTCCAAAATGATGTTCCGCAACAGCCAGACAATCCAGATATACCAGACAGCGATGAGCAGTTAGGCTGGGTAAAATTTGAAAATGGTAAAGTTGGATATTATATTTCTGAAAATAATCAGTGCCATTTGCTGAAATCATGTGTACGTGAATTAAATTACACGGATGGAAACGGCGTGATTTTCACTGGTAAATGGAAATTTGATGAAAACGGCTATGCTATAACAGGTATAGATAAAGGACTGTATTATTATGACAAAGAAGATGGAGTGTACCCATATGGAATGTGTGTTCCGGATAAAGAAGTGGATGAAATTCTAAAAGAGGAGTACGATCAGTTCCATATTCGTCCATCGACAGTAATGAGCAGATATTCATTCATCTCAACATATATGGACGATATGAATTATTTATCGTATATTCTTTCAGCCAAGATTGATGATGGCTGGATGAGATTGACCGGGTATGTATTCCAGACATTGAGAAAACAGCGTGGATATGTGGATATTGATGATATAAACGTTGAGTATTTAATGGAAGAGTCAAATAACAGAAAAATCCTGGCTCAGATGATGGATTTAAAATTCCCGGGACAGGAAAATACGGAAGCAAAGCCAACCCCGGAGGCAGTGGTTAATGCTTGGGATGAAGTAATAGATGAAGTAGAATATGCCGAATTCATAGCAGAAAAAATTGCCGACGCATCGAAAAATGAAAAAAAATATTCGAATTCATTTAAGAAATTGGCGAAGGAGGTCAAGAAAAAAGAAGATAGTGGAGAGAATAATAAAAAGAAAATTTTGGAGGGCGTTGGAAAACAGAGTTATGAAACATTTAAAGTAATTATGGAACAGGCGAATGGCTGGTCAGACGCGCTTAAGGATTGTTCAGAAAAAATAAGCTATCTGAATGCTCTGGAAGAGTCAATTAATAAGATCGACTCCAGAAAGGTACAAAACATTCAGAAGCTGAAGAATGCAGTTTCGGAATTAAAGAGTAATTATAAAAAACAGATAAAATTCCAGGTACTTGAGACCAGCTTTGCGCTAATAGAACAGGCAAATTTGTGGGATGAAGTTGTGACCGGAGAAAAAAATCCATTAGCAGACTGGACTTTTACAGAAGACCCAAAAGAAAATCCGAAATATAATGTGGCAAAGATTGCAACGGATGTTATAAAAAAATCTGTGGAGGGAGGTCTTCCTTTACTCAAGACATTCAGTCAGGCCATTACTACGATCCAGACAATTGATGGAAGACCGGAGGCTGTTAATACGATTGCCCAGTCGCAAATGCTTTATACGGTGGCGTATGATGTTCTTCGGGAAAAAGAGGACAAGTTTTTAATAGACGGAAATTCAGAGAATTTAGCTGACTATTTAAATGCCTTTGAATTTATGAGATGCATAACGCTTTTGAGATATCAGAATATGAAAGCAGTGTATACGTCTATATACAATAGAGATAATCTGAAACAAGTTAAAGTAGATTTTCTGCAGAAAGAAATTAATAAGCTTCAGAGAATCTCGCCGTTAAACTATTATGAAAACGAGTTCAGTCCTCTGACATTTGCCGGTTCATGGGATGAATCGGGAGAAAAATATTACTATGGAACGAATGGAGATGAGAGATTTTACATAGAAAACAGATGGGCCTACATTGATGGCAAACGGTACTATTTTGATCAGAATGGTCGGGTTTTAGTCGGAGCACAGAAGATCACGGATGAAACCGGAGAAGGGGAATATTACTTCAGCACCGGTGATGGCTCAGAACATAACAAGGATCATCGTGGAGCAATGCAGACTGGACCGATTGAGATCAATGGCAAAGAATATTATTATGATTCAAATTCAGGAGTAAATCGTGGCCGGAAAGTAATAAACAGCCGGATCGAAATTGGACCAAAAGACTACCGGTATTATGGACCTGATGGTGCTTACGACAGAGAAAAGAGTGGATTTTCGGAAGTTACGGATACAGATCCAAACCATAAGTTCTATGATAAAGGCGGAATCCGATACGCAACCAACTGCCCGGTAGATATTATTATTTACGATGAAAACGACAATATGGTCGGGAAAATTGTAAATGATCAGGTGCAAAATGTGACGGATGATGAAATCGACGTATATGTTGATTCTGCGGGACAGAAGATCGTTGGCGTTCCACAGAATGGCAAATATAAACTGGAGATTATTGCCCGTGCTGCAGGAACTATGGATTATTCTGTTGCTGAGTTTGCGTCAGATGGTTCGGGTTTGATTGGAAAGACGGACTATCGCGCTGTGACACTTAATCAGACGGATCATTTCTATGGAATTACGGAATCAATGTTCTATAATGGTGAAGAGCATAATTCATATCGTCTTCTGAAAGAAAATACAGAGATTGAGTTGGCTGAATATCAGGATACATTGACAAGTTATCTGATCAATGCTTCGGCAGAAGGACATGGCACTGTTGAAGGAAGCAAAGCTGCAATTCGTGGAGATTTTGCAAAATTAACAGCAAAGCCAGATAGTGGATATCGTTTTGTCGGCTGGTATGATAAAGATGGCAATTGTGTATCAAAAGAACTTGAGTTCCGATTCAGAGTATTGGAAGAGCAGAACTTTACTGCCAAATTTACGGTAAGAGGGGCATCAGATAGTGGCTCGGATAGTTCAGACGACAGTGATGATACCTCCTATATACCGAAACGAGGAGCAACAGGAAAGTGGATAAAAAATGAAAATGGCTGGTGGTATCAGAGAATAGATGGTACATGGCCACATGATGAATGGTGCGAACTGGAATATTTGGGACGAAAAGAGTGGTACTATTTTGACAAGAATGGCTATGTGGTTTCTGGCTGGTTGAAATGGAATGGATGCTATTTCTATCTGAATCCTATTTCTGACGGCTGGTTTGGCAGAATGGAAACAGGATGGAAGAAGATTGATGGAAAATGGTATTATTTAGAACCAGTTTCTGGCCAGAATAAGGGACATTTGTTCGTGAATACAGTTACTCCAGACGGATACAAAGTAGATTCGAATGGAGCCTGGATGGAATAAAAAATGGGAACGGCACTGCTTCATCGGTATTTACATCTGAGAAAGAGGCAGTGCCGTCTTTCAAACTTAATTTAGGGAACTATGTCAATAGATAGAGGGGAATTCATCAGAATACAGTGTGCAAAGCAGCGAGGGTGTTCTTACGGGCATATAATGTATAAGAGCATTTAATAATTCCATTTACGTCTACTATCTTTTCCAGCGATCCTCGATGAATTGCAATATTTATTTTCGGCATAAATGTCAAACAAGTATTTTACATCCCTATCGATATGGAAGATGGTTTCGGAATCAATGTCAAATAATATGTAAAAGCAGTCAGTTGTTCACTGCTGAGCTTTAAAATTTCCTGAAGGCTCACCATTAAGGCACCCATTAGTATGCCAGGTGATTTGTTGAAAAAAAGAAATTTTCCCCGAAAACCGGGAAAATATAAGAAGTTGCAATAAGGAACTGCATGAAAATTGCATTTAAGGATATTTATGTCTGAAAATTGACTTTTTTGCTGACACCTTTTATACTACGTAGAGGAAAAGTCAAAAAAAGAAACAGCAATGTGGAAGGGCAGTACACTATTCGAGAGGTCATTGAAAGGTCCAGAACATTATTCTGGACCCTTTTTTAGCCTCCTGCGGAAGTTTTAAGGAGAAACAGTACACTGCTATGCTATTCACACATTGCCCTGCGGTTCGTGAAAAGGTATCGAAAAGGAGAAGGAAGGGGGAGCTGAAAATTTTAACCGCCCGTTTTGACTTGTTCTGAATAAGAAAATAAAGCCCACCGATATCTGGTGGCGGAATGGAGCATTTCAAATGATTCATGATGGATTTATCTATCTGGCCACTTTAATGCTGCTGGCAGCAATTCTGGTCAATCTTCCTGTGTACCTGCGGGGAAAAGGCGCACAGACCTTTTTTAAATTTGCACCACCGATCGTTCTGATCTATTTAGGCATGATGCTTTTATGTACTATGAAAGTATGGGATCTGCAGGATACGTCAGCCATTTACGTATCGATCAAAAATCCGTTGCTCTACGCAATGCTGTTTTTAATGCTGCTGCGTTGTGATCTGAAAAAGATCATTAAATTAGGACCGAAAATGCTGATCGGTTTCTTCTCAGCGAGTATTTCAATCGGTGTTGGTTTTGTAGTAAGCTATGGCATTTTCCATAAATTACTGGGCCCGGAAAGCTGGAAAGCACTTGCAGCACTGTGCGGAAGCTGGTTAGGCGGCGGCAGTAATATGCTGGCGATTCAGGCAATTCTGGATGTAAGTGAAGAAAGTCTGGCATATTCTCTGGTAATGGATTCGGTTTGTGCAGTAATCTATGTTATGTTCCTTCTGTGGGTGATCAACTTCTCTAAGGAATTCAACTCCTGGACAAAGGCAGATGTACGTCTGATCGATGAAGTAGGAGCAGCTCTGGAAAAAGAGGCAAAGGAGGACAAGAGACCTCTTAGCTGGAAAAACATGCTTCTTTTAATCGGTGTATCCTTCTTTATATCCTCTCTGTCCAAGGATGCCGGTGTTATGGTTGCATCTGTTCTGCCTGTTTTTGATAAGGCAACCTGGACAGTTCTTCTTGTAACAGCTACAGGCCTGATCGTAGCAATGACTCCTTTTGGAAAGATTAAGGGAGCGGAAGAAGTTTCCAATATCATGCTTTACATTGTCGTCGCGATGATCGCTTCCAGAGCAGATATTTCTGCTATGGGAAATGCACCGGTATGGCTGGCTGCCGGATTCCTGATCCTGCTGATCCATATAGCGGTTATGGTAATCCTTGCAAAGCTGATCCGACTGGATATCTTTACCTGTGCGGTTGCTTCTCTGGCGAATGTCGGAGGAACTGCGACAGCACCGGTACTTGCAGGCGCATACAGCAGCGCGTTGGTTCCGATCGGTATCCTGATGGCTCTTCTCGGCAATATTATTGGAACGCCGGGCGGCGCATTTGTAGGATACTTAATGAGCCTGATCGGGTAGAGAACAACAATTGAAACGGGTAATACATGAACTCCGCACGGGAAACTGTGCGGAGTTTCTTTTTGTCAGGACAGGGCTCTGTTCTGCGGGAGGTTAGAATGAATGATAGTGTTACTGATCTTTTCCTTCCCTATCCGGAATGGAAAAGAAATGATAAGATGTATTCGGGAATGTCTCGGTATTCTTGTGATCACACTATTTCATATAAAAGTGTGATTAATAGACATTAAAATTAAATAATTATGTGATTGCACTTGTGATTTTCGTGAATTTCACATATAATAAAAGTGTGATTATGAAGCATAAAACTCCAATAAAAATGTGAGGAGTGATTCTATGGAACGATTTATCTTAAAAAAGCTGCTGGCTTGGAAGAATTCTCCCTACCGCAAGCCCTTAATTTTGAAGGGCGTACGTCAGGTGGGTAAGACTTGGATTCTGAAAGAGTTCGGAAGACGCTGTTATGAAAATACAGCCTACTTTAACTTTGACGAAAATGAAGAATATAAGCAATTTTTCGAGACAACAAAGGATGTGGAGCGGATTCTGCAAAACCTTATGATGGCAAGCGGTCAAAAGATAGTACCGGAAAAGACCCTCATCATCTTTGACGAGGTACAGGACTGCCCGAAAGTCATTAACTCTATGAAATATTTCTGCGAGAACGCACCGCAGTACCATGTTGCCTGCGCCGGTTCTCTGTTGGGGATTGCCCTGGCGAAACCTTCCTCTTTTCCGGTGGGTAAGGTCAACTTTATGCAGATTGACCCGATGACCTTTAATGAATTCCTGCTTGCCAACGGTGATGAAAATCTGGCACAGTATCTGGAACAGGTGGACACCCTTGAACCTATTCCTGACGCCTTCTTTAATCCACTATATGAAAAGCTGAAGATGTACTATGTTACCGGTGGTATGCCGGAGCCGGTATTGATGTGGACGGAGGCACGGGATGTTTCTGCCATGCAGGAAGCATTGTCCGGAATCATCGGAGCCTATGAGCGTGATTTTGCCAAACATCCTGATCTCAGCGAATTCCCGAAAATCTCTATGATCTGGAAATCCATTCCTTCTCAACTGGCAAGAGAGAACAAGAAGTTTATCTATAAAGTGGTCAAGGAAGGTGCACGAGCCCGTGAGTACGAGGATGCCTTGCAATGGCTGGTGGATGCCCGCTTGGTGCATAAAGTTTATCGCAGTTCAGCTCCCGGCCTGCCGATTGCAGCTTACGATGACTTGTCTGCTTTCAAGATTTATCTGGTGGATGTGGGACTGCTCCGCCGTCTGGCACAGTTGGCCCCCACGGCTTTTGGCGAAGGCAATCGTCTATTTACTGAATTCAAAGGCGCATTGACCGAAAACTTTGTGCTGCAGACTTTGATTACGCAGTTTGAAGTCATGCCCCGTTATTGGAGCCAGAACAACCCTCCTTACGAAGTGGATTTTCTCATTCAGCGGGAGAATGACATCTTCCCCGTGGAGGTCAAATCCGAAGCCAACACAACCAGCAGGAGTATGAAGAAGTTCAAGGAGCTGTTTCCTGATAAGGTCAAGCTCCGCATTCGTTTCTCATTGGACAATCTGAAACTGGACGATGATGTGTTGAATATTCCGCTATTCATGGCAGATCAAGCGGATAGACTGATTGGATTGGCATTGGAGCAACTACAGAAATAGAATTTATTGAAATAACAAGATAAGCAAAAACGGCACTGTTTAGAACGGTGCCGTTTTTGTTTGCCAATTCTTCGGTTCGATTTTCTTGTTCAATCCGCTATTACAAGGTAAGCGCTTATATCGTATTTGCAGACCGGGATATATCAAAATTCCATCACAAGCCCCGCATGCAGCTTGTGAACGGATTCTCCTAATGTCTCTTTCAGGAGATCAAAGGCATGATCTCCGGTGCAGTGGCCGGTGTAGACTTCAGAGATGCCGGTGGAGCGGATCCCTTCGGCGAGGGCAAGGATCTCTGCGTCGGTCTTATTGTAGAGGTGGAAGCCGCCGATCAG
>CAKRNI010000010.1 GCA_934370915.1 uncultured Lachnospiraceae bacterium | reverse complement strand
GGGGGATGGGCATGGATTTCATTAATTCGTTGTCGTTCATGATGTTTAACCTCGTTCGCTGCATTCCAGGTTCTGCAGCATTTTTTCTGTTATTCGTATAAATTCCTTCAATTCTTCTTCTGAGATTCCACGCAGAAGCAGTTCTTCCGTCTCGTGGATCTCTTTGTTCAGCGCGTCCTTCACGGCAGCAGCTTTCTCGGTAAAAACGATCTGCTTAAAGCGTCCGTCCTGCTCATCCGGGATCCGGAGGATGAGTTCTCTGGCTTCCAGGGACTTTAACATTTCCGTCACGGTCGGCGGACGGAGAGAAAATTCCCTTTCAATATCTTTCTGATAGACCGGATGGAGCGCCGATTCCACCAGAATAAAGTTTAAGATCTTCCCCTGTGCGCTTCCGATTCCGAGCTTTGTATGTACTTCCTGGGAACGGGAGCGGAGACGGCTGGAGAGATGGTTGATGATTTTTCCGATATCCATGTAAAGAATCCTTTCCTGTAGTTGGATCGTAACTGTTCGGTAGGTTTGCGCACTTGCTGCGCTGACCGTAAGAAAACATAAGCCGGAAGGCAAAAATCCCATCGGCATAGCCGATTTGGAATGGATTTTAGCTTTAAGATCCACTGGATCATGCAGCAGAAGCAGTTCTTCTGCGAAAAAAGCAAATCCAAATATTACTTCGGAACCTAAATATATGGCAGAACCGGAGGAATGTCAAGGATAGTTCAGAAAGTGAAATACCGGATATAGAAATAAAAAACCTGTCCGAAAAGGGCAGGCTTAGAAAATGCATAAATTTAAGATGTTAAATAGGATCTGAGACAGGAACTTTTTCCATCAAATCTTCCACACTACAGTTTAATACCCGAGAAAGCCGAAGAAGAGTTTCAGCCTGAGCCTTATTAATATTTTTCTGGCGCTGCTCGTATTGTTGAATCGTTCGTAATGGAATATTTGTCTGTTCGGCCAGTTCTGCCTGAGTGAATCCCGAAAGAGTACGTAATGCTTTTAAGTTCGTATCAGGGCTGGAATCATGATAAAGTTCATTCATTTTATCTACAAACTGACGGATATCCATTTCATGATAAGGTGTATACAGGAGACGAATATCAGTGATATGAACCGCGCGTTCGATTTCATCGAAATGCAGCCCCGTGTCCCATTGATAGTAGGCGATAGCCCAGCCCGTCCAGTATTCCGGGCTGCGGTCATAGGCGTAGGATGGACGAATATCAGGAATAGGCTGACCTGATTCCTGCAAAACCATGCGTGCAAGTTCCACGCCGGACATTCCGGACAGAACAGAGCAGTCACCCTGTTCAAAGCGATGGGAGGTCCTGCTCATTAAAAACCACTGCCATACAGTTTCCAGAGAGTGTTTAAGATCGTTGACCATATAATCCAGCATTCGGGCAAGATTTTTTTGTGCAGAAGAGAGATAACTTTTATCGTAAGCGTGGATCATCAGGTTTCATCTCCTCATCCAAAATAGTGGTGATATATAAATCCCCCCGTTGTCTGCGGTTTCGTTCGATGTCAAAATATTGACGGCGTGCGGATTGATCACGAAAAGCCTTTCTCTTGTACCATTCTTTTGCGTCTGCAATTTCATAGCCAATAAATTCAAGACGATTAAAAGCTGCCTCGCTTTTGAGTACAAACTGTTGTCCAAGTTTTCCTAAACGCATAGCGTTACAAAGCTGGCGGTAGGAGATTGCGCCATTAATAAAGTCAGATGCAAAGGAGAAGTAACTGTCATCAGCCCGGTAACCGACAATGATATCTGCAGCTTTATAATCTGTATGAAAGGTGTTAAGCAAATATTCTTTTGATTCAGCAGCAAGTGGTGTGGAAGTATCAAATTCCCGGTTTTCCAGCAGAATCGTAAGCCAGTGCAGCAGGGTGTATTTAGATGCGTTTAGATCAAAAATTGAAAGACCATCACATGTAATTTTATATTGGTTGGCATAACCGTTGTGATCAATGCCAGCACCCCATTCTTTTGCCATATTTGGATTTTCAGTGCAGTAGAATCCTGTTCCATAGTCGTTATATGTTTTGCCATATCCGAATTCAGGGTGTTCGATAATATGATCAGAACCGTGATAGATCATTTTTTCCATGAGATCAACCTCCTGATCTGATTATGCTCCCACAGGAGTATAGAAAGCAACTTAAATTGCGCTACCTCTAATCCACCAGCTCATTCTGATGTCTCGACAAATGCTCATAGGGCAGGATCAGGCGTCCGCGGTAGAGGCCGCAGCCATCGTTTACGAGGTCATTATTGATGGCGGAGAACATGTTTACGTCGAGGTCGGCAAGGTTTAAGGTTACGAGGCGGCGGCAGCGCTCATAGGCTTCGTCAAAGTAGACGCATTCGCCCACAGGGATCTCGTCGCGGCGGGCGCGCTCGCCCTCCTGGCGCTTCTCGTAGCTTAAGTGGTTGGCGACACCGATCTCCGCAATATCGTCCATGTGCTTTGTGCGGAGCTGGACTTCCATATAGCTGCGGGAGCTGTTGTCGTAGAAGGTGATGTGGAGTGACTGGTAGTCCTCGGAGGTATTTCCACAGATATAGTCACGGTAGTAAGGCTTCACATCATCGTTTAATAACGGCGAGGTGCTTTTCTTCACGCCGTAGGCCGGTTCCGCGGTAAATCCCCGCTCTTCGAGAAAGCCCGGAAGTTCGTTGGCGATCTGGTAGAGGTATCGGAGATCAGCTTCTTCCTGAGATTCGTCAGGTTTCAGATAGCATTTCGGCAGGGAAGTCACGATCCGGTACGCGATCAGATCCCGAAAACAGCTGAGGCGCTGCTTGAGCTCGGAGATCGACGGGTAGGCTTTATTTTCCATATAGTAATCATAGATATATTCAACAATGTAGCCGTTGAATTTTGCCTCCGCGCGGATCAGGGATTTGATGCGTCCTTTGAAGTTAAAGGCCAAAAGCGGATATTCCTTCGCCATATGGATATAGAATTCCCGGATTTTCTGGGACTGGGCAGTAAGGAAATCATTGTGTTCAAGAAGCTCCCGGATCTGGAGCAGAAAGTTCGCGTGCATCAGGTCGATTTCATTGCCGGTACACTTTGCCTCTTTCTTCAGGTCCTGGCTGTAGTTTTTCAAAATTTTGAACATGGTATCGCCGGAATAAAGATAATCATTTAATGTAACCATGGATGTCACTCCTCTGTCGTAGATAATTACATTTTACCAGAATTACCGTCATTGGCAAGAAAAATCGCTTGCCTTAAAAGTTAGCCTATGCTAACATATCACAGACAACTGTGCGGCAGCGTATGTTTATGAACGGGAAGGAATTAAAAATGGAGATCAAACAGCTGGAATATTTTGCGGCGGCGGTGGAGTATGGGAGCCTGAACCGCGCGGCAGAGAAATTATATACAACACAGCCGAATGTGAGCCGCGTGTTAAACAGCCTGGAAAAAGAACTGCATGTAACACTTCTGGAGAGAAGCAACAAGGGAATCAAGATGACACCCCAGGGGGAAGAGCTCTATGGCCACGCGATGAGTATCTTAAAACATTCCAATGTTATCCGCTCGATGTCGGAGCGGCCAAACGGGAGAAGATTTTCGGTGTCCGGCTACAGAAGCGGTCTGCTCACGAAACTGATGGTGCAGCTGTATCAGGGCGGTAGAGAGCAGTTAAAATATGAATACCGGGAAGGTACGGTGGAAGAGATCACGGATAACGTGGCGGCGAGGCTCTCGGAGATCGGGATCGTCTATTTCGCGGAGGCGCAGATGCCGTGTTTTCAGCATATCATGTGGCATAAAAAACTGGAATTCTATAAGCTGGCGCTTAGGGGGATTTGTGTCTATGTTGGGGAAAATCATCCGCTATATGAACGGGAATCCATTCGCTTTTCTGAACTGAAGGGGATGAAATTTGTGACGGAGACGGAAGATTTCTTTGCGATGGAACATCATATCGAGCGGATCAGCGTCGGTGCGTTCATCTCGGAACAGCATATGAATGACAGGTTTTATACAAACAGCGATTACATGATCAATAACCTGCTTTTGCATTCCGATGTGTGCTGCCTGGGGATCGATATCGTCCCGGCAGGTTACCGGAAATACGGAATCAAAGCACTTAAAATCGAGGACTGTGAGCCATTTCTGGCATTCGGGTTTGTGGCGGCGGAGAATGCCTCCTTATCTGCAGAGGCAGAAAGGTATCTGGAGAAACTGAATACATATTTATAGTGATGATGTCAGTCAGTAACGATTCAGCAGATCCGCATATTTGAAGCCCAAAATCCGTTGGAGGGACCGATCAGGAATGGATATCCACAGGGAATTGTAAAGGTACGGAAAGATTTATATGAAAAGCGTATAGCAGATGGTATTTATATGAGTGATATCATATGAAAAAATTCCATTGCTATACGCTTTTGTTATAACTAATCCCCCATGAAATGGCATTGGTAAGTTTTAACTAACCATGGTATAGTAATTCCTGCGAAAAACAGACACAAGCGGGGATTGCAAAAATGTAAAGATCCCCCACACATACTCAAGAGGAGGACAACATGAAAAAAAGAGTACTTAGCCTGTGCCTGGCAGGTCTTATGGCGGCATCTTTGACAGGATGCGGCGGAGCAGGAAACGCAGCAGAGACAACGGCAGCAGCAGGAGCAGAGAACAGTGCCGCAGCATCGGAATCCGGTGCTTCTGAAGGAAAAGAAGAACTTGTATTTGTAAACTATCGCGATATCCGCGACTTAAATCCGCATCTCTACGCAGGAGAAATGTATGCCCAGGAGATGCTTTATGAGACACTTGTAAATATCACGGCGGACGGATATGAGGGATGCCTGGCGGAGTCCTGGGACATCAGTGATGATGGAAAGACCTATACATTCCACATCCGTGACGGCGTGAAATTCTCCGACGGGGAAGTTTGCGACGCAAACGCGATTAAGGCAAACTTTGACGCGATCATTGAAAACAAGGACCGCCATACCTGGCTGGAGATGATGAATCTTCTCGTGGGCGTATCGGCACCGGATGACAAGACCTTCGTGATCGAACTTTCCGAGCCGTACTACCCGCTTTTAACAGAGCTTGGTGTTACGAGACCGTTTGCTATGATCTCTCCGAAAGCGATGAAGGATGGAAGCACAAAAGACGGAGTCAACGCCTATATCGGAACAGGTCCGTATGTGCTGACCGACTTTGTGACAGACGAATATGCCGTTTTTGAAGCAAACGAAAATTACTGGGGTGAGCAGCCGAAGATCAAAAAGATCACAGTTAAGGTGATCCCGGATAATCAGACAAGAATTCTTGCGCTGGAGAAGGGCGAGATCGACATGATTTTCGGTAAAAACATGATCGACGCGGACGCGATCAACCAGTACACAGGAAACGATAAATTTACAGTATCCCTTTCTGACCCGACATCTACCCGTCAGATCGTATTAAACACGACGAGAGATGTCCTTGCGGATAAGGAAGTCCGCCAGGCACTCCAGCACGCGACAAATAAGCAGGCAATTTCCGACGGCATCTTCTATGGACTTGAGCAGCCGGCAGACACTCTGTTTGCGAAAACAGTTCCATACTGCGATATCGACCTTGAGCCGTACGCATACGATGTGGAGCTTGCCCAGAGTATGTTAGACGAAGCCGGATGGGTCGTTGGAGCGGACAAGATCCGTGAAAAAGACGGTCAGAAGTTAAACATTGATCTTCTTTACAACAGTGACAGCGTAACAGAGAAAGCAATCGCTGAGTATCTGCAGAGTGAATACCAGAAGATCGGAATTTCCTTGAATATCCATGGCGAAGAGGAGCAGTCCTATCGCGATAACATGAAGGCAGGAAATTTCGATATGGTATTCAATATCTGCTGGGGTACGCCGTATGATCCGCAGTCTTCCCTGGCAGCGATGCGCGCGCCGGTTTACGGTGACTATGCAGCGCAGCTCGGACTTGAAGATAAGGCGGATATCGACCAGGCGATCACGGATATTCTTGTATCCACCGATGAGACAAAACGCCAGGAACTCTACACATTCGTCCTGACAAGACTCCATGAGGACGCGGTATACATTCCACTCACATATGAGTGCAACAAGGCGATCTACCGTTCGGATCTTCAGGGCTTCCATTTCACACAGACCCAGTACGAAGTTCCGTTCGCGGATTTCTATTTTGAGTAAAAATTCAAGTCGAAAGCCCGATCTGACAGGCCGTCCATCCGGGCGGCTTGTTGTGCATATACTTGGAGTTTTTTTGATGTTCGAAAAAGGAAAGGAGAATTTCATGAAACAGTACGTCATTAAGCGAGTCCTTTCAGCGATCCCGCTTTTGATCGTAATTTCATTTGTATGCTTTGTATTTATTAACCTGATCCCGTCAGATCCGGCGGAGGTAGCGCTGCGTGTCCGTCAGGTGCCGATCATCACGGAGGAAGCCATCGCGGAAGTCAGGGCAGAACTGGGACTCGATAAGCCATATCTTGTGCGGTACTTTTCCTGGCTTGCGGATTGCCTGCGGGGAGATTTTGGGATCAGCTATGTAAATCCGAAGAGAACGGTTGCCGGGGAACTGGCAAGATGCATGCCGGCGACACTCCAGCTGGCGGGCGTTTCCTTCGTGATGGTGATCCTTTTAAGTCTGCCGATCGGTTTTCTCTGCGCCGTCTATAAAGACGGATGGTTCGATAAGATCATGAGAGCTATCGTCTTTATGACAACGGCGATGCCGGCATACTGGGTGGGACTTCTTCTCATGTGGCTCGTATCCATCAGGCTGGATCTTCTTCCGACGAGCGGAAACGGAACATGGAAACATCTGATCCTCCCGGCATTCACGGTGTCACTCAGCTATATTTCTACCTATATCCGCCTGATCCGGAACAATATGCTGGAAAATATGAAGCAGGATTATGTCCTTTACGCGAATGTCAGGGGACTGCCCCAGAAGCTGATCCTTGTAAAACATATCCTGAAAAACTCCATGCACACCTGTATCGTTGCAGTCGGAATGAGCATTCCGCAGCTGATCTCAGGAACGATCGTGGTGGAAAATGTGTTTGCGTGGCCCGGACTCGGGACGCTCTGCATCAGTTCTATTTTTAACCGGGATTATCCGGTGATCCAGACATACGTGCTTCTGATCGGAGTCCTGTTTGTCGTTTTCAACCTGTTATTCGATATTTTACAGACGGTATCAGACCCGCGTATGAGAAGGGAGGAACATTAATGCTTCAGCGTTTTTTACATAACAGGACTGCAATGTTCACTGTGGCGATCGTTCTCCTCACAGCGCTCGTGGGGATCTTCGCCCCGTTTATTGCGCCGAACGATCCGTATGAAACGGACATCCTAAACAAATTTGCCGGATTTTCGGCTGAATATCCGCTTGGAACGGACAACCTTGGCCGCTGCATTCTTTCGAGAATGATCTATGGGATCCGCCCGACACTGGGGCTGGCAGTCCTGACGATGCTTGGAACCATCGGTCTTGGGGCTCTTATGGGACTTTTGGCGGGATATTTCCGCGGAATCCCGGAGGAGATCATCATGCGGACGGTCGACGTCATGCTTTCCTTTCCGAGCCAGATCATGGTGTTTGCGGTGGTGGCGCTTCTCGGCATCAATGTCCAGAATGTGATCCTGGCAAATGTGTTCATCAAGTGGGCCTGGTATGCACGAATGATCCGGACCGGAGTCATGCAGCACAGAGACCGCAATTTCGTTCAGTTTTCCAGATGCGTGGGAACTCCGGAGAGATTTATCCTGTTCCGTCATCTGGTGCCGTCCATCGCAGCGGACCTCGCGGTTCTCGCGTCACTCGATGTGGGCTGGGCGATCATCAATATCTCCACGCTTTCATTCCTGGGACTCGGTGTTCAGGCACCGACGCCGGAGTGGGGAGCAATGTTAAATGAGGCAAAAAATGTCCTCACCAGCAATCCGACCCAGATGATCGTGCCGGGTGTCGCGATCGTGATCCTGGTATCTGCCTTCAACCTGATGGGAGACGCACTGAGAGATGTTCTTGATCCGAAGGAGGTAAATGTATGAGCACAGTGATACGGGCAGAAGACTTGTGCGTAACATTAAAAATTCCGCGCAGACCGGAAAAAGAGCTTGTCCGTCATGTAAACTTTGAGGTTCAGAGAGGGGAATGCCTTGGAATCCTGGGAGAATCGGGAAGTGGAAAAAGTATGAGCATCAAAGCGATGCTGGGACTTCTCGATAAGAATTTCTCCGTCTCCGGTCATGCCTGGTTTGGGGAAAAGGATCTCTTAAAGGAAAGTGGGGAGTCCATGAGAAAGATCCGTGGGAGTGAGATCGCTGTGGTCTTACAGAACCCGATGACGTGTTTTGACCCACTCTACCGGATCGGAAGCCAGATCGGGGAGACATTTGCGACACACACGGACTGGAGCGCAAACGAGATTCGTGAGAAGTCACTGGAGACACTGGAACGCATGCGGATCCGGAATCCTGAGGAGGCGCTTCAGAAATACCCGCATCAGCTCTCCGGCGGTATGCTGCAGAGGATCATGATCGGGATCGCGATGGCATTAAAACCGGCACTTCTGATCGCGGATGAGCCGACAACTGCCATCGATTCGATCACCCAGTATGAGATCCTGGAGGAGTTTGTCCGGATCAAGAAAGAGCATGATACGGCGATGATTTTTATCACCCACGATCTCGGTGCGATCTCTAAGGTTGCGGACGACCTTGTGGTCATGAACAGCGGAATGATCGCGGACCGCGGAAGTTTTTCCCACATTCTGCATCACGCGTCGGATCCGTATACGAGACTTCTTGTGGAAAAACGGTCGGCGGTCATGAAAAAATACAGGGAAAGCATTGGACATGAGAATGGAGGTGCGGCATGATCCGGATGAGAGATATCTGCGTCAGCTTCCGCAGTGAGCGGCAGGAAAAGATCTTTGGTGTCAGCAGGACACAGGTGCTGTTTGATGTGTCGTTATCCATCAAACGGGGAAGCTGCCTTGGAATCTTAGGTGAATCCGGAAGTGGAAAATCGACACTTGGACGGGTGATCTGCGGTTTGTTAAAGCCGGACAGCGGGGAATACCTGCTGGAAGGGAAAAATGTATATGCGTCACGAGATGGAAAGAAGAAGCTTCAGAACATGCTCAGCGTTGTATTCCAGGATTATACGACATCTGCAAATCCGCGGTTCAGGATCCGGGATATTCTGGCGGAAGGAATCCGGGTGAAGGAACGGAAGAGTGGGAAAAGGACGGACCGGAACGCGGAATACCGCAGACTTCTGAAACTGGTCGGCCTGGATGAGACGTTTCTCGACCGTTTTCCGCATGAGCTTTCGGGTGGACAGCTTCAGCGTGTCTGCATCGCCCGTGCCGTGGCGTGTGAGCCGGAGTTTATCCTGTTTGATGAGGCGATCTCATCCCTCGACGCACACACACAGGTACAGGTGATGGATCTCTTAAAGGAGCTGAAGGAGAAGCTGGGACTGACGTATGTGTTTATCACTCATGATCTCACATCAGTCACATACCTTTGCGACGAAGTCATGTTCTTATATAAAGGACGGATTACGGAACATATCCCGGTTTCCCGGATCGCGCAGACCACGGATGTGTATGCGAGAAAACTGCTGGATTCCATTATTGAGTTTGATGAAGAGTACGATGATGAAATGGACGTAAAGGGAAGTAAAGAAAGTGCATAGTAGCTGTGAGGGCATTGAACAGTTACAGTGCGCAGCAGAAAATATGCTCAGGAGGTGGCAGCAATATGCTGGAGATCGGAACGATCTGTGCAGAAGCAGGAGAAAAGAAGACAGGGTGGCTGGAAATAGAAGGCGGCGGACAGAAACTTCCGCTTACACTTATCTGCGGGGCGAAGGAAGGTCCTACGCTGATGATATCAGCGGGAATCCATGGCGCGGAATATATTGGCGTGCAGGTGCTCTCCGAGCTTTCCAGGGAACTTGATCCGAAGGAGATCTCAGGTAATGTGATCTGCCTTCATGTGGCGAATCCGTCAGCGTTCCGGGATTATGTCCGCTTTTTCGTGCCTGAGGATGGAAAAAATCTGAACCGGGTATTCCCGGGGAAAAAGGATGGGACATTGTCGGAGCGGATCGCATGGACGATCACGGAAGAGTTGCAGGCGAAAGCTGATTTTTATATCGATCTTCATGCGGGTGATACCAGTGAAGAGGTTATGCCGTTTGTCTATTATAATGTGGCGGCGGGAGAGAAGATCGCCAGAATCTCTGAAAACATGGCGATGGCGGCAGATATGAAGGTGCGTGCCAGCTCCACAGCGACCACCGGCGCCTACAGCAGCGCATGTCAGAGAGGTCTTCCTGCGATCCTCATGGAGCGCGGAGGCGGCGGAAGATTTACGGACAGCGAAGTTCAGGCATATAAGCGAGATGTGAAAAATATTATGATCCGCATGGGACTTCTTTCCGGTGAAGAGATTCATACGGTGCAGCAGAAAAATGTGACCAGAGCGGAGTATCTGGAGGCGGAGACAGATGGATTGTGGTATCCGGTATTTTCCGCAGGAGATGTGTTCGCGGGCGGCGAGATCCTTGGAACGGTGAGAGATATCTGGGGAAATCTTTTGCGGGAGTACCAGGCAGACTATCCGGGAATTGTTCTGTACCAGACGGTGGGTCTTGGCGTGAAAGCCGGGGATCCGCTGATCGCCTATGGGGAATATGTGGATAGATAAATGATAGATGTGGAATAAAAATGTCAATAAAAAGCCATTTTATGGGAAAGTCCTGAAATTCAGGAGATATCCATAAAATGGCTTTTTGTGCTGCTATGCATACGAAAGAAGCTGCCGGCGGCAGGTTTCGCAGGTGCGCATTGGGACAAACAGGATAGTCAAGCGGATATTCGCAATCCGCTTCGCTACTTGCTCATAACCGAATAACTGCTCCGCAGTTTATCAGAAGGAGCTTGCACTCCTCCTGATACAAGCAAGCCCCCACCCACTGCTTATTGCTTTTCGCAATTGAAGCAGGGGACTTACTTGATTCGGTTAAATTTTAAAGCATTTCTGCAGATCGCGATACTGTCCGAGAACCAGGATCGTATTGCCGTCTTCGAAGACGGTTTCCGGCTTGACGGAGAAATCCAGAGTGCCGTTTCGCCGGACGGCAATGATGTTGATGCCGTATTTTTTCCGGATATCGATCTCACCTACGCTCATGCCAACCCAGCGCTCCGGAAGATCAACCTCATAGATATCGTAGTCGCCTTCCAGATTGACGAAATCAAGAATGTGGTCGGAGCTGAAGCGGATCGCTGTCCATTTCGCAAGCTGCTGTTCCGGGTAGACGACCTGATCGGCACCGTTTCTTAAAAGAAATTTCTGGTGAACATCACTGGAAGCACGGGAGACAACGAGCTTTGCGCCGAGCTCCTTTAAGAGAGAGGTCGTTTCAAGGGAACTCTGGAAATTATCGCCGATCGCTACGATGCAGGCATCAAAATTGCGGATTCCCAGAGAGGAAAGAAAGGACTCATTTGTACTGTCACCGATCTGTGCTTCCGTCACATAGGGAAGGACTGCGTTGACGCGTTCCTCCGTACTGTCAACGGCCATGACCTGATGTCCGAGGTTGTGAAGATGCATGGCAACATGTTTTCCAAAACGGCCGAGGCCGATCAAAAGAATTGATTTCATAATATTCTCCTTCATGATAACATGGGGAAACCCCATTCATTTAATTCCAGACGGGCTCATGATCATCCAACGGAAATCTTTTCCTGCGGAAGTCGTCCGCACTGGATCTTGTAGCCGGACATTGTTGCATAAATGATCGTGAGTCCGCCGACACGGCCGATGTACATGAGGCAGATCAGGATCAGTTTGGAAGGAAGTGACAGAGTAGGGGTGATACCGAAGCTCAGCCCGACGGTCGCTATTGCGGAAAAGGACTCAAACAGGCAGGCCATAAGCGGAAGTCCTTCGATGATACTGATCGTCAGGGCACTCACAGTTCCAAGGATCGTGTACATAAAAAAGATCGCGATCGCTGTGGCGACGATATCAGCGGCGATCCTGCGTTTGAACATTTCCGGGCTGTCTTTGCGCGTAAATACGGCAGCCGCGCAGGTGAGAAGAACCGCGATGGTCGTTGTCTTAATTCCTCCGGCGGTGGATCCCGGGCTTCCGCCGATCATCATCAGGAGGATCATGAGAAACTGTCCGGATTCTCTCATGGAGGAGAGATCCGCAGTATTAAAGCCGGCGGTCCTCGCGGTCACGGACTGGAACAGGGAGACAAGGATTCTCTTTCCTGCCGGGACATCCTGAAATTCCAGGAAGAAGAAGAGGATGGCAGGGACGAGGATGAGCGCCAGGGAGTATGTGAGGATGACCTTGCTCTGCATCCGGTATCTGGAAAAATGATATCCGTTGGAGTGGATGTCGTCCCAGGTCAGAAAGCCGATCCCGCCGATAATGATCAGCAGCATAAGTGTGAAATTGAGCAGCGGATCATAGGCGTAGGCGGTCATTGAGGAGTAAAGGCCGCGGCATCCCATGAGGTCGATCCCGGCATTGCAGAATGCGGAGACCGAGTGGAACACGGCCATCCAGATCCCGCGCAAAGGCCCGAAATCCCGGCTGAATACCGGGATGAGGAGGAGTGCGCCGATCAGTTCGACCGTAAGGGCAACCTTCACAATAAAACCGGTGAGACGCACAATCCCACGGATCTGTGGGGCGGAAACGGATTCTGCCATGATACTGCGCTGGGAGAGTCCAATCTTTTTCCCTGAGATGATTGTGAAGGATGCGGAGATCGTCACCACGCCGAGACCGCCGATCTGGATCAGAAGAAGGATCACGGCATGTCCGAATGCAGACCAGTAGGTTCCTGTATCATAGACAACAAGTCCGGTCACGCAGACGGAGGTAACGGCGGTAAAAAGAGCGTTAATAAAAGGTGTCCAGACATTCTGGGCGGATGATACCGGCAGCATCAGGAGTCCGGTGCCGAGCAAGATCACGAAGGCAAAGCCTAAAACAATGATCTGAAATGAATTTAACCGCCTGAAAGCGGAAAGAATACGAAACATAACCTGAATCCTTTCACAAAGCATTTGTTCCATTATAAGCGTTTATATATGTAAAGAAAAGCGAAATTTATGATTTTAAAGTTCTGAAAATTCCTGCTTCGCACAGGAACTCATAAAGAGCGGCAGGCGCTGTTACGGTCTGCGAAAGGTGTGAGAGGTGGAGGAGTGGAAATCATTTCCAGATGGTCTGTTTAAAAATGTTGTAATTACAACATACGAAAGCTGATTTCGCGGATATAATGCGTACATGGTTCGGCGGTGCCGGACAGGGAAACATGATGACTTATCGGTTATAGCTGCCGCAGGGACGGCAGGCGTGTCAGATAATTCGAGATCGGCAAAACTGCGAAGACAGTGTTGGATGCTTGTATGGGCTGCCTGAAGTCACGCGGGAAGAGTCGGGAAAATATATGGAGGTATATGAAATGGATCAGAAAATGTTCTGTTATCAGTGTGAGCAGACTGCAGGCTGCGCGGGATGTACCGGGAGCACGGGTGTCTGCGGAAAGACGGCGGAGACAGCAAGGCTGCAGGACCAGCTTGTAGGTGCGATGATCGGGCTTGCGAGAGCGGCAGAAGGCGTGGAATGTCCGGGAGATCGAGTGTACCGCACGGTGATCGAGGGGCTTTTTACGACACTTACGAATGTAAGCTTTGATGATGACGCGATCCGGGCGCAGATTGAGAAGACGCACAGGGAGAAGGAGCGGCTGCTCGCAGCGCCGGTGAAGAAAAGTGCAGGACCGCGCGAAAAGGCAGCGGGAGAGTCAGGTGCGGCAGCAAGTGTGCAAGATACGGATGATTATAATCTCGGTCTGCTGTGGGACATGGACCCGGATATCCGCTCCCTGAAATCCCTGATCCTGTTCGGATTAAAGGGCATGGCGGCGTACGCGTACCATGCGCTGATGCTGGGGGCATCTGATGAGACGGTAAACCAGTTCTTCTTAACGGGACTCCGCGAGATCGCAAAGGACGGCACCGTCGAAAGCCTTCTCCCGACGGTCCTGAAGGTCGGCGAGGTGAACCTCACCTGCATGGCGATGCTGGACGCAGCAAACACGGGAACTTACGGGACTCCGATCCCGGTCAGCGTACCGCTTATGGTAGAACGAGGACCGTTTATCGTTGTGACGGGACATGACCTCAAGGACCTGGAGCTTCTCTTAAAGCAGACAGAGGGAAAAGGCGTTAACATCTATACCCACGGCGAGATGCTGCCGGCCCACGCTTACCCGGAACTCAGAAAGTATCCGCAGTTAAAGGGCAATTTCGGAACTGCATGGCAGAATCAGCAGAAGGAATTTGCGGATATCCCGGCTCCGATCCTCTTTACCACAAACTGCCTGATGCCGCCGAAGAAATCCTACGCGGACCGCGTGTTCACGACGGAGGTCGTAGCATATCCGGGAATGGTTCATATCGATGATGAGAAAGACTTTACCCCGGTGATCGAGAAGGCGCTGGAGCTCGGCGGATATCAGGAAGACCGCCAGTTTACGGGAATCAACGGCGGAACTCAGGTCATGACGGGATTCGGACATGGGACGATCCTTTCCGTGGCTGATCAGGTCATCGACGCGGTGAAATCCGGCGCAATCCGCCATTTCTTCCTCGTTGCAGGCTGCGATGGCGCGAAGCCGGGAAGAAATTACTACACGGAGTTTGTAAAGCAGACGCCGGCGGACAGCATTGTTCTGACACTGGCGTGCGGCAAGTTCCGCTTTAACGATCTGGATCTTGGAAATATCGGTGGTCTCCCGCGGATCATGGACATGGGCCAGTGCAATGATGCCTACGGTGCCATCAAGGTGGCGGTGGCATTGGCTGAGGCGTTTGGGTGCGGGGTGAACGAGCTTCCGTTGTCCTTTGTGCTTTCCTGGTATGAGCAGAAGGCGGTGTGTATTCTCCTGACACTCCTGCATCTTGGGATCAGGAATATCCGCCTCGGCCCGTCCTTACCGGCGTTCCTCTCCCCGAATATCCTGAATTTCCTTGTGGAGAACTATGGAATCGGACCGGTGACGACGCCGGAGGAGGATCTGAAGGCGTTATTGGGATAAGATAAAAAGTCCCCGGATAGGGAATGTGCCAGCGGTCGGTTGACCAGCTGCAGCAGTTCTTTATCAGGGGACTTTAATTATGTACTTAAATTACAGTGGTCCGCATTATCTGCGGTCAGCCGAATTTTACATATGCTGTAAAAGCTCCAGCTGTTCGCCGTTCGGTCCGATAAAAAACGCGTTTCGGATGCCGCCGAAGATCGGGAGGTCAGCTGCCTTGTCGACACCGCCCCGGAAGCTTGTGATCCCGGCTGCTTTTAAGTCTGTGATGGCAGCGTCGATGTCATTGACTTCTATGGCGATGTGCGGGAAGAGACCGCCCTGGGCGGTCACATCAGTACCGTCATGTGGCTCGATGATCTCGAGGTCGAAGCCCGGCATGCTGACGATCTTAATGTGGTTTGTTCCGAGCGGCTTCTGGACATCAGCCTGTCCGGTTACTTTTCCGCCAAGACATTCGTAGAATTTTACGGATGCTTCAAGATCCTTTGTGAAAAGCGCGATATGCGCAAGTCCTGTGATGTGTTTCATGATAAGAATCCTTTCCGCGTTTCAGCGCAGCAAATCTCCAGATAAAAGCACCAGATCAGAAGCAGATGGTCTTATCTGAGTGATCCTGCAGAGGCGGAAACGCTGTTGCTGTAGTTTTTCTATCTCAAGCTATGCTTATTATAGAATTATTTGAAACAGAGTGCAAGAAAAAAGTAACCGCCTGATTCCCGTCCGTGTACAGCAACAATTTTCTCAGTGACGGGCAGAAAAAACTGTGCTATACTCTTGTATTATGAAAAATTTTATTGTATTTGATTTGGAATGGAACCAGAACCCGGGCGGTAAGGAAGCGTCTGTGGAGCGGCTTCCTTTTGAGATCTTTGAGATCGGAGCAGTAAAACTGAATGAAGAGCGTGAGAAGGTATCGGAGTTTCACCGGATCATCCGTCCCTGCGTGTACCGCCAGATGCACCGGATCATCTCTGAGGTGACCCATGTTTCCATCGAAGAGTTAGAGCGGGATGGAGAGCCGTTTGCTGCGGTGATGGAGGATTTCCTTAAATGGTGCGGAGAGGACTGCATATTCTGCACCTGGGGAAGTATGGACCTTACGGAGCTGCAGAGGAACATGGTCTATCATGGGATGACGATCCCGTTCCCGAAACCGTTCCTTTTTTATGATGTCCAGAAACTGTACAGCCTGTGCTATCAGGACGGAAAGGCGAGAATTTCGCTTGATGAAGCGGTGGAGTCCTTTGCACTTGATGTGGACGCGCCGTTCCATCGGGCACTGGGGGACGCGGAATATACGGGGCGTGTGCTGCGGGCGATGGATTTTGATTCCGTGAAAGATTATGTGTCCGTGGATTATTATCTGCCGCCGGAGAGCGAGGATGAGGAGTTCACGCTGCGGTTCCCGGAGTACACGAAGTTCGTGTCACAGATGTTTGACACGAAGGAGGAGGCGATGGAGGAAAAGCGGGTGACGGATATCGTCTGTACGAAATGCCGCCGGATGCTGCGGAAGAAGATCCGCTGGTTTTCCTCAGGACAGCGCTATTATCTGTGTCTTGCAGCATGTCCGGAACACGGCATGATGAAGGGAAAGATCCGGATGAAAAAGTCGGAGGACGGCAGAGTCTTTGCCGTAAAGACGGTAAAACCGGTGGATGAGGAAGGTGCAGAAGCTGTTTTCCTGAAAAAAGAGGAGGCCCGGATCCGCCGTGCGGAAAAGAGCAGGCAGAAGAAGCTCCATGGAGTGGAGTAAAGGCGGCATGCCGGGAGATACGGCAGTAATTGAACGCTTTGCCCCTGAAAAACCGGATGTGAAAAGATAGAAAAAGAGCAGAGGTATTGCTTCGAAAAGCATACATCTGCTCTTTTGGTTTACATAAAATAAAATTTATCGTCTCCGAAAACAATCTCTGAGCCGCTCCCGGAATCCCGGCCGCTTAATCCCGGACTTGGATCTTAAGTGCTCTTCCATGATCATATCAAATTCTGTGGAAGAATATCCCCATTCCTTTAAGCGTTTTTCGCGCCGCTGATGACGGAGAAAACGCTCGTTCTGGGCCTTGTTTTCCTGATAGATCATAATTCCGAAGACGGCGCCGCCAATGGCTCCGATGACAGCGGCAGCGATCAGGATTTTCTTAGCAATGCCGAAAGCAGGAGAGGAGATCCAGGATGTCTTATTGCTGTCCGTTTTTTTAGGGGAAGGTTCAGTCGCCTTGTCAGACGCCTTAGAAGGAACGGTTTCAGCCACAGTCTCAGTCTCTGCGGTATCCGTGCTCTGTTTCACTGCTCCGGGCACATATCCCTGTGTCACAGTCGCCTCCAGATAAGCCTGCCCCACAAGCTTATCCCCATATCGGTAATCGATCCGTGCGATCGCCCCATCCGGTGCATCGTCAGTGAGGTCGTAGTCCAGTGTGGAAGTCACATCGGAGAAGTTCCCATCCGCAGGTAAAGTCACCGCGCTGTTTTTATTTACCGTGAGTCTTGTGGCACTCCCGGAAAAGATCCCGGAGATCGTCAGGTCATCAGCCACCTTGCTGTAAGTGCTGTCCTGATCCGCTACCGGAACGGACTTGAAATTTTTGAATCCATAGTCAAACAGTGCTTTTGTGTCGGAATAATGTGTCTGGTGACCATTGAGAACGACGGCTATGAGCTTCATTCCATCACGCTCCGCGCATGTCACCAATGTATTTCCCGCAAGCAGGGTGTAACCGGTCTTTCCGCCGATGGCACCGTCGTAATAAAGAGAATCATTCCGCCGCAGCATTCTGTGGTGGGCGTAGTAGCGCCAGCCATCCGGGTACTGCTTTAATTTCCCGGCAGGAACGTCATAGTACGTCGTGGAATCAACCTCTACAAATGTCGGATTATTAAACGCCGCCTTTGCGATCAGTGCCATGTCATAAGCGGACACATAGTGGTTCGGATCATTCAGACCGCTCGGGTTTGCAAAATGGGAGTCCGTACATCCAAGCTCCGCTGCCTTCTCGTTCATCTTCTCCGCAAAAGCATCAATGCTGCCTGCGCAGTGCTCGGCCAGAGCGTTTGCAACCTCATTCGCGGACTGTAAAAGCAGGGCATAAAGACAGTCCCGGACACTTAACGTATCTCCGGCGCGGGCCCCCAGAATGGAGGAGTTCGGCTCAAGAGAGTTCACCGCTGTGTTGGAGAATGTCACAGTCTCATCAAGCCCACAGTTTTCGATCACGATCAGTGCCGTCAGGATCTTTGTGATACTTGCCGGATAATACGGTTCATGGCTGTTCTTCTCAAACAAAACCGCTCCCGAATTGATGTCCATCAGGATCCCGCCGTCCGCTGAGATCGAGATCTCCGACGGCCATTCAGCCGCCGCATATGCTGTCTGTCCCGGACAAAAGCCGAGGATCAGCGTCAGACAGAGAAAAATACTTAAAATTCGTTTCATGGAACTCCTTGAAAAAATTGCCGCCATGTTTACCCGACGTGGCGGCCGTTTTGATGTCTTAAATCCCATCGGCACAGCCGATCAGGAATGGATTTTTGCCTGCAATTGTGAAGGACTGAACGATCACAGTACTCGTACTATGGATTATAGCAGTTTGAAGACAGGGCTGCAACCGATAAATGATATAAAAAAACCGGCAGATCTACCTGCCGGCTCGTTTATATAATACCAGATTTCCAACAAAAAATACCATAACGATCCCTGCAAACACCATCGCGATCCGGGCAGCGGTATCGAAAAAGAAACCTTCCGGAACGATGTTGATGAGCATGTCGGTGCGTGGATCGAGGACCCACAGATCATTGTTGAAAAAGATTTTGTGGAAAACAATAAAATATTTCGTGAAGTCTGTGGATATAATGCCGATCAAAGCTAAAGCCACGGCAAAGACTGCGCCGGTGCCGATACAGAGGGACTTTGGGATCAGGCGCTTTAACGCCTCTGTCCGTTCTGCGCTCTTACGTCCCCGGAAATAAGCCAGGGCCGCGAAGCATAGAGTGATCAGAATTCCAATCCGGCGAAGCCATAAGCCGCCGATGAAGAGCCCCTGCACGTCCTCCATATGGGCGATCTCCCGGTCATTGAAGAATTCCCGGTATTCCCCGCCCATGGTGGTGTATACGTGAAGATCCTCGCGCTTTCCGCGAAGAAACGCCATCATCTGGTCAGTGACGTCAAGAAGATCGTCCATGGTCATCTCAGGAAGATCATTCAGAACCTGATATTTTGTGTATTCCTTCTCATAATATCCGGGTGTCCAGTAGGTGACCGCCTCCACGGACGTGATAAGGAATACGATGATCAGCCAGAACGCGGTAAAGATTCCGGCGGCATAAGTAATAGCCGTTGCTTTTTTTGTCATTTCGTGGTACTCCGTTTGATTACTTTTAGTCTTGTGAACTCCTCGCGGTCCTTTTCCTCCAGAGCGTTGGTGATGTCCTTCACAAGTGCCTGGTATGACGGGATCGTGATGTTCTTTAGTGCATTAGCCCGCTTCTGGGTCTTCTTAATGCTCTCGGCAAGACGGTAGGCGGATGTCTCCACGGTTGCGAGGTCTGCGGTCAGTTCCTTCACGCGCTCGAAGGCGATCCGCGCCTCGTCCAGCGAATCGCTGGTGCTGTAAAACGAATAAGGCGGTTTTTCATCTTTTGACGGTGTATACTCGACAAGCGGGATCTCCGTTCCCATGATGCTGCGCGCCTTGATCCGGATATCATCCGTGACGGGAAGTGAACCTGCGATCTCCTCCACATAGTGGATTCCCATCTCGATATTGGCCTTCTGGAGTGCCCGGTATGCGGCGGTAAAAGTGGAATCGATCTCGGACTGGATCGCTTTTGCCTGATCGATCAGGCCCATAAGCTCCCGCAGCAGGATGTTCCTCTTTTTATCCATCAGTCCGTACCCCTGAGTCGCAAGGGCGAGGGAGTTTTTCGCAAGGATCAGATTTCCCTTGGTGGGGAATGTGTTCGGATTCATGAGATCCCCTCCTTATGAAGCGTCTGAAGCGGCGTCTGCAGGTTTATAATACTTGTCTAAGATCTTTGTGTCAATACGGTCGAGCTCTTCTCTCGGAAGAAGTCCTAAAAGCTCCCAGCCGATGTTTAAGGTGTCTATGATGGTACGGTTGTCATGGATATCCTGTCCGATGAACCGCTTTTCAAATTCCCGGCCGAATTCCAGATATTTTTTATCGATCGGGGAGAGCTCATCTTCACCAATAACAGATGCGAGGGCTCTCGCGTCGCCCACCTTTGCGTAGCAGGAAAACAGCTGGTTTGCCACATCCTGATGATCCTCGCGGGTAAATCCCTCACCGATGCCGTCCTTCATAAGACGGGACAGGGACGGAAGCACGCTGATCGGCGGGTAGATGGACTGGCCGTTTAAGCTGCGGTCCAGAACGATCTGGCCTTCCGTAATGTATCCGGTAAGGTCCGGGATCGGGTGGGTGATATCATCGTTCGGCATGGTAAGGATCGGGATCTGTGTGACGGATCCGTTGACTCCGGCGACGATTCCGGCGCGCTCATAGAGGGAAGCCAGATCGCTGTATAAATATCCCGGATATCCCTTACGGGACGGGATCTCGCCCTTTGAGGAGGAAACCTCACGCAGCGCCTCGGCGTAGGAGGTCATATCCGTCAGGATGACCAGGATATGCATACCCTTTTCAAATGCGAGGTATTCGGCGACTGTGAGGGCAACCTTCGGTGTGATCAGACGCTCGACGACCGGATCGTTTGCAAGATTGATAAACATGGCAACATGGTCCAGAACGCCGCTCTCGCGGAAGGTACGTTCAAAGTATTCGGCAACATCGTACTTGACGCCCATAGCTGCGAATACGACGGCGAATTTTTCATCGGAATTGTCTCCCAGAGAGGACTGCATGACGATCTGCGCTGCCAGCTGGTCGTGGGGAAGTCCGTTTCCGGAGAAGATTGGGAGCTTCTGTCCGCGGATCAGGGTCATCAGGCCATCGATGGCGGAGATACCGGTACGGATATAGTTTCGCGGATATTCACGGGCCACCGGGTTTAACGGCTTTCCATTTACATCCAGTTTTTTATCAGCCAGGATCGGTCCCAGGCCGTCGATGGGGTTTCCCAGACCGTCAAAGGTACGGCCTAACATATCAGCGGAGACGCCGATCTCCATCGGATGTCCGGTGAGACGGGTATGTGTGTTTTTCAATGCCATGTTTCCGGTGCTCTCAAACACCTGGATCACGGCTTTATCCTCGTACGCCTCGATAATGCGTCCGAGCTTCTTTTCTTTTCCGTCGACGGTCATTTCCACGATCTCATCGTAAGATGCCCCGGAAACGCCTTCGAGGACGGCAAGAGGGCCGTTTAAGGAACTAAGGCCAAGATATTCGACTGCCATTGTGATCTGCCTCCTTATGCGTTGCGCTCGATGACGGAATTGTAGAAGTCATCGATCTGCTTCTTATAGTCGTCAAACATGTCGAGACGGTCGTTCGGGACGTCATATTTGATGGCAATGATCTTCTCAAAGATCTTTTCTTCTTTGAGGACGGATACCGGCATGCCCATGGCAACGAGGGCACGGGATTTTTTATAGAGATAAAGGATGATCTCCATCATCTTAAACTGCTTTTTCAGCGGAACGCAGGTATCTTCTTTATGGAAAGCGTTCTGCTGAAGGAAACCGAGACGGATGACCTTGGCAATCTCGAGGACGAGCTTCTGGTCATCAGGGAGAACATCGGATCCGATCAGCTTTACGATCTCCATCAGGCTGCTTTCCTGATTCAGGATCGTGACGAGCTGGTTACGGTAATTGACAAAGTTTTTATCCACATGCTCAGAGTACCAGGAAGAAAGATCTGTGAGGTATTCCGAGTAACTGGTCAGCCACTGGATCGCCGGGAAGTGTCTCGCGTAGGCGAGATTCTTATCAAGTCCCCAGAAGCAGCGGACGAAACGCTTGGTGTTCTGTGTGACCGGCTCGGAGAAATCGCCGCCCTGCGGGGATACGGCTCCGATGATGGATACGGAACCTTCCGTTCCGTTTAAGTTCTGGACCATTCCGGCACGCTCATAGAACTGGGACAGGCGGGATGCCAGATAAGCCGGGAAACCTTCCTCGGCCGGCATTTCCTCCAGACGGCCGGAGAGCTCACGGAGTGCCTCAGCCCAACGGGAGGTGGAGTCTGCCATGATCGCTACGTTGTATCCCATGTCGCGGTAGTATTCCGCAAGTGTCAGACCGGAATAAAGACTCGCCTCACGGGCGGCAACCGGCATGTTGGAGGTATTGGCGATCAATGTGGTCCGTTCCATCAGTGGATTTCCGCTCTTCGGGTCGATCAGCTCGCTGAATTCCTCCAGAACCTGTGTCATTTCATTTCCACGCTCGCCGCAGCCGATGTAGATGATGATGTCGGCATCGGACCACTTGGCGATCTGGTGCTGGGTCATGGTTTTTCCGGTACCGAATCCGCCCGGGATCGCCGCCGTGCCGCCCTTTGCGAGCGGGAACAGGGTGTCAAGGATTCGCTGTCCTGTGATCAGTGGTTTGGATGCCGGATAGCGCTTTACGGTCGGACGCGGGATACGGATCGGCCACTTCTGTGTCATGGTGATGGCTTTTTCTGTTCCGTCCTTCGTCATAAGAGTGATCAATGTATCATTGATCGTATATTCGCCGTCGGAGACAACGGAGAGGACATCGCCCTCCAGATCCGGCGGGATCATGACTTTATGGGTGATGGCTCTCGTCTCCGGGACCTCCGCGATGATGGTGCCGCCGTAGACATGATCACCGCGCTTAACAGTCATGTGGGTCTGCCATTTCTTTTCTGCATCAAGGGATGTTACATGAACACCGCGGTCAATATAATAGCCGCTGGATTTTTTGATAGCGGCTAACGGACGTTCAATTCCATCAAAAATATTTGTGATAATGCCGGGGGCAAGTGTGACGGAGACAGGAGCTCCTGTTCCTGTGACCGGCTCTCCGGGTTTCAGACCTGTGGTCTCCTCATAGACCTCGATCGTTGTGCGTTCGGAGGTCAGTCCGATGACCTCGCCGACGAGGTTTGCCTCTCCGACGTAGACCATCTCATTCATCTGAAAACCGGAATCACCGGCAATATAGACGATCGGGCCGTTGATTCCGTAAATTGTGCCTTTTGCAGCCATGTTGATTTCCTCCAAAAATGTTATAAAAAGTAACTGTCCGGCAGGTCTGCGCATGTTCCGCGCTGACCGCGGGAACGTATCGCACAGTTACAGTGAAAACTGGAAGTCCTGTTCAGCTTCTTTGAGCTTCGTCTCAAAGGAGTTATCGATCAGGATATTTTTCGAGGCGATGACGGCCCGCGTGCCGCCGAGAAACGGGTACTGGCTGACACGGATGTCGCAGTCGGTCCTTAAGGATAAAAGATTCTGTTTTTCCTTGTCGGACGGGTCGATGTAGATGTGGATCTCACTGGATCCTGCAAATGCTTTTTCTTTTTTGATCTGCGCCTCTAAGAGCGCGTCATATTTCGGGGTCTCCATGAACCGCGCCAGCCTGTCGCGAAGCTCGGAGAAGACTTTTCCGCGGAGTTCCTCATCTTTTCTGCTGTAGGAACGGCGGATCTCGATCTGGCCTAAGGACAGGTTCTTGTTGGTTTCCCGTGCGATCCGCTCTTTTTCGGCAGCGATCTGCATTGCTGCCTGCTTTCTGGCATTTTCTTTATGCTCGTTCAGGATTTTTTCCTCATAAGCGGTATAATCAGAGACTGCCTGCTCGTATTTCTTTAATGCGTCGCCTGTGCAGATGTTTTCAAAATGCTGTAATTTTTCTTCGGTTGTCAAAGCAGCCACCTCCTTGATTCCAATATCAATCTGCAGCGGTTCCGGATCGCTGTTGCATGCGGACGGAACCGCTGTGTGCATACTATAACTTTAGTCCGATCGCGTCATTTACATATGCCGTGATGAAATCGGGTCGCCGTCCTGTTCCGTGGCGGTCCGGGATTTCGATGAGAAGCGGCTTTTTATGTTCTGTACGTACCGTCTTAACCAGCTCCGGATATTTTTTACCGAGAGCCTCTGTGAGCAGGATGATCCCGATATTTTTGTCTTTTAACACTTCGTTCAACGCCTTTTCCAGCGTTTCTTTTTCGTTTGCGATCACACCGTCCACGCCCGCTAACCGCATGCCGGTCAGCGTGTCGGTATTATCGCTGATCAAATACATTCTCATAGCCGGTCTCCATTCCTGGTAATAGTTCAGCCATGCTGTCAGGCATTAAAGCTTACCGATGATCATGAAGGAGATGATAAGTCCGTACAGGCAGACACCTTCGGCAAGACCTACGAAGATAAGAGATTTACCAAGAATGGAGGAATCCTCACTGATAGCGCCAAGTGCTGCGGATGCTGCCGCAGAAACGGCAACGCCGCCGCCGATGCAGGAAAGGCCGGTGGAAAGAGCTGCTGCGATGTAGCCCATACCGGTGGAGATACCGCCGGCTGCAGCTGTGGACTCGGCTGCGAATGCGGTTCCGCCAAAGAGTACACAAACGGCGAAGAGCATGGTTCCGAAGAACATTACGGTGTTGGCCGCGAGGGCTGTTTTATAGCGTCCTTTTGTCTTTTCACCTGCGGCGAAAGCTCCGAAGGGGACTGCAATGCTGAAGATAAGTGCAACGGTTAAAAGAAGTTTTACTGCGATTGTCATGACGATGACCTCCTAAAATCTGTATTTTACCATTTATTTTTATTTCTCGTAGAACGGCTTAAACTCCCGGCCGCTTCCTTTATAGAACCGGCTGAACAGCTCATAGTACTCAAGACGGAGTACCTGGATCCCGACGATCAGGCCCTCCATACCGCACACGAACAGGTTTCCGAGAACAATGACCGGTATGGACGGAGCTCCGGTTTCTGCGCCTGCGAGCATTAAAACGACCTGCATCATGGCTGCGTGGCTGACGGCGAAGGCGCCCACACGGACGAAGGAAAGAGTGTTGGAGAAGTAGCTTAAGAGTACTTCAAACAGCTCGAAAAATCCCTGTGTGACGAACATGCCGAAACCGCCGGAAATCTTCTCAGATTTCTTTTCCAGAACTGCTGTGAGCGGTTCCTTAAAGAACATTACGAGAAGCGGCAGGACGAACATGATGATCAGTATCGCTGCCGCCGGAAGTGTATGTCCGCTCATGAACATCACGATGGTGGCTGCCAGACTGAAATAAAAGACAAAGCCTGCGAGACCGTTCGTGTCGAACCAGGTCTTTTCGGTGTCATGGTTCTTAAAGCTCGTGATCATGTTTAAGATCATCGTAAAGAGGATGACTCCCATTCCAAGAGCAATGGCAACGACGAACACGGTGTTCAGACGGCCCACAAACGGAAGATCCGTCATGGCTTCGGTCGGCTTTAACCACAGTGCCGGGATCACATCTTCAAATCCGAAAACGCTTCCGAAGAGGCATCCGAAGATCGTTGAGAAGAATCCGCAGCAGGAGATGATGGCTGCCAGATCGATCTTTTTGAACTTATAGAGCAGGAAACCGCCGATCAGAAGGGCAAGTCCCTGTCCGGCATCTCCGAACATGAAGCCGAAGAAGATGGAATAGGTGATGGCGATCAGAAGCGTCGGGTCAAACTCGTCGTAGGACGGAAGTCCGTACATCTTTACGAACATCTCAAACGGCCGCAGCAGCGGAATGTTTTTTAACTTGGTGGGCGGAA
>CAKRNI010000009.1 GCA_934370915.1 uncultured Lachnospiraceae bacterium | reverse complement strand
AACCCGGATGTCATGGGTAAAGAGGGCGTTAAGGCAGCAGTGAGAGCGTTAGAGGGCGAAGAACTTGGCGGCGCTGTAAGCGATACAGGTGTATCTGTTCTGAAGAAAAACTAATTAAGAACTGTAAAAAAGAAGATCCATCTGTCAAAGTAAGAATCCTGAGTTGGTGAATCCTGCTCGGAAAAGCTGAATGACAGGAAGCGTGCTGGTCTGGAAAAATAGTCTGGAAATCAGCACGAAAATGAATTAAAATAACGGTAGCTTCCGCGCGACGGACAGTTACTGAAACATGTAACGCAATGGAACGCCGGACCGCAAGGATCGGCGTTCCTGCATATCAGGGACAGGAGGAAGTTTGTATGAAACGCAGTGAGATCAACGCGGCTTTAAAAGAGATGGAACAGATGATCAGGGAATACCGCTTTGCGATCCCGCCATTCTGTAATTTCACACCGGAAGAGTGGAAGGAAAAAGGACATGATTACGATGAGATCCGTGACAACATGTTAGGCTGGGATATCACAGACTACGGTCTCGGGGATTTTGATAAAGTCGGGTTCTCCCTGATCACGATCCGGAACGGAAACCTGAAAATGAAGGACAAATATACAAAATCCTATGCGGAAAAACTCCTGTACATCAGAGAGGGACAGTATTCCCCGATGCATTTCCACTGGTCCAAGATGGAGGATATCATCAACCGCGGCGGCGGAAATGTTCTGATCCGTGTATACAATTCCACGAAGGATGAGGATCTCGATAAAGTGAACGATGTCCATGTCCATGTTGACGGAAGGGAAATGGTCGTTCCGGCAGGAACGCAGGTGCGATTAACTCCTGGCGAAAGCATTTCCATCTACCCGTACATGTACCATGATTTCGAGGTGGAAGAGGGAACCGGCCCGGTCCTTTTAGGAGAAGTCAGCCAGTGCAACGACGATAACGTGGATAACCGTTTCTACGAGAAGATGGGAAGATTCCCGAAGATCGAGGAGGATGAAGCACCGTACCGTCTGCTGTGCAACGAATATCCGGAGGCAAAATAGATGACAGATCAGAAAATGCTGATGGCGGTCTGCGGTCATATGGATCAGGTCGCCGGAGTCCGTCAGATGGAATTTCAGGACGGGCGGGCAGCGGGACTTCGCTGTGCGATGATCCACAATGGACCGCTGGAGCTTCCGCTGATGCTCGATAAATGCCTGGACCCGGCCTGGATCCGGTATAAGGGGATTAACTTAAGTCTCCTCACAAAGCCGGGACTTCAGGGGCGGAATCCCTACGATACCGCGGGGGACGAGGCGGTGCGCTCCATCATGGGCGGCGCGATGTTCACCTGCGGCCTTGGAAATGTCCACGGAAACCGGGTGGTGGACGGTGTGGAATATCCGGTTCACGGACGGATGAGAACAACCCCGGCGGAGAAGATCTCCATGGACGCGTTCTGGGAGAACGGGGAGTATAAGATCCGGGTGTCCGGGGAGATGCGGGAAGCGCGGATCTTCGGTGAGAATCTGGTGCTGAGAAGAACCGTGGAGACGGTTTACGGAAAAAACGAGATCGTGTTCACGGACGAGATCGAGAACCAGGGATTTGAGGACCAGCCGTTATGTTTCCTCTATCACTGCAACGCTGGATACCCGTTTCTGGTGCCTGGAATGCGGATCGTCATGCCGTCTGTCTCCTGTGAGCCGCGGGATGCGGACGCGAAGGCGGGCGAGGCGGACTGGAACGTGATGGAGGAGCCGGTGGAGCATGCGCCGGAGCAGGTATTCCAGCATGAGCTGGCAGCGGATCGTAATGGAAATACGTTTGCGGCGTTTGTCAATGACGAGCTTCAGATCGGGCTCTGTATCTGTTTTGAAAAATCAGCGGTCCCGTATCTGACCCAGTGGAAGAGTCTGGCAGCCGGGGATTTTGCGATGGCGCTGGAGCCGACAAACTGTGGGTTTGACGGGCGCGCCGGGGCGACGGAAATTCTGAAGCCCTTTGAGAAACATGTAAACCGGATCCGATTCCAGATCCTAGACGGAGAAGACGAAATTGAATTACTTGAACATGAGTGCAGGGAGGTATTGGAATGTATGATGTGATCGCTCTTGGTGAGCTTCTGATCGATTTTGCGGCAAAGGAGACGGATGCGGACGGATATCCGACTATGAAGGCGAATCCGGGCGGTGCGCCGGGAAATTTCCTTGCGGCGTTAAATAAATATGGAATGAAGACGGCGTTTCTCGGGAAAGTCGGGGACGACGCCTTTGGAAAACTGCTGGTAAAAACGTTTGAGAAAGCCGGAATTGAGACAAAGGGGATATTGACAGATCCGTCCGTGTTTACGACACTGGCATTTGTGACTTTTTCGCCGGAAGGTGACCGTTCCTTCAGCTTCGCGAGAAAACCGGGAGCGGATACGAGACTGAGCTTTGAGGAGATCGATCTTACCATGATTGATGAGGCATCGGTGTTTCATTTCGGAACCCTGAGTCTTACGGATGATCCGGTGCGCACGGCGACGAAAAAGTGCGTGGAGTATGCGAGAGAGCATGGAAAGCTTATCACCTTTGATCCAAACTTAAGGCTTCCGCTCTGGGAGACAACGGACGCGGCGAAAGAGCAGATCTTATGGGGGCTCGCCCATGCGGATGTTGTGAAGATCAGCGATGAGGAGGTGGAATTCCTCTGGGGGATCACGGACGAGAAGGAGGCGGCAGAGAAGCTGCTCGACGAGTTTGGAATCCGCCTCGCTATGGTCACCATGGGACCGAAAGGAGCGTACCTTGCAAATCAGAATGGCGCTGCTTACGCGAAGTGCCCCAAGGTAAAGCCCATCGATACGACGGGAGCCGGGGATATCTTCGGCGGAAGCGCGGTCTCCAGACTCTTAAAGACAGGAAAAGCGCCGGAAGAGCTCAGCACGGAAGAACTTGGATTTATCGGTCAGTTCGCCTGCACGGCGGCAAGCATCTCCACGACGCAGTCGGGCGGGATTCCGAGTATTCCGGAGGAAGAGGCGGTTCTGGCCCGGATGTAAAGAAAGACAAATTCGGCTTTTTATGGAAATTCTGCTGTACACATCTTCAAAAGCCCGATATAATTCAAATGTCAGGGCAGCAGGTCCAGGCGGGCAGGCTGCAATGACGATATCATGAAGATCGATTATCTGGAGGGTGTTATGACAGACACAAAGGACAAGAAGAGAGAAAAACTTGGAATTCTCTGCTGCACGGCGGGGGCGACGAGCTGGGGACTTTCAGGAACCTGCAGTGAGGCGCTGTTTTCCCAGTATCCGGTAGATACGACGTGGGTGACGGCGGTGAGAATGACATCAGCGGGGATCATATTGCTGTTTCTTGCGTTTGCGAAGCACAGTCTGAATTTGAAAGAACTTGGAAAAGACAAAAAAGGGCTTATAGAGATCGTTCTGTTTGCCATTGCGGGTCTGGCGCTCTGCCAGTACGCGTACCTCAGCGCCATCAAATGGACGAATTCCGGAACCGCGACGGTGATCCAGAATCTGTCCATCGTATTTATCGCAGTCTATGTCTGCATGACTACAAGGACAGCACCGGATAAACGGACCGTATTCTGCATTTTTCTGGCGCTGTTTGGTGTCTGGCTTCTCGCCACCGGCGGAAAGCCCGGAAACATGGAGCTCACACCGAGGGGCCTCTTCTGGGGCCTCATGGCCGGAATCGGCGCGGCAAGCTACTCCCTGCTTTCCAGAGCACCGGTAAAGCACCGCGGAAGTATTCCTGTATCCGGAATGGGGATGTTCATCGGCGGGCTCGCCCTGTCCCTGATCGCCCAGAGCTGGAAGATCCCGGCAGGTCTGGACGGACGGGCGATCCTCTATATGGCGGTGATCGTCCTACTTGGGACTGTCGGTGCGTTTACGCTGTTCCTTCAGGGGATCGCGCTGGTAGGCCCTGTAAAAGCGGCACTCCTGTCCTGTCTGGAACCTTTGACCGCGGCAACCTTGTCCGTCGTCTGGCTGCACTCCAGCTTTTCTCCGACGGACCTGATCGGGTTTGCGTGCATTCTGGCAACGGTAGTGCTGATGAGGTAGAGAAAAACTAAGGGCTTTTTTCCGGATGGACGTGTATTCCTGTTATCACGGACATTGAGGATCAGGACTGCAGACAGACGGAACATTTTACATGTTTTAACCGTATTTCCTACCTTTATTTTGCCAGATTTTTACTTTACAATTCCTATAAAAAAATGGTATACTGCTGTGGGCGGAAAAAGATATCTGCACGCAGCAGTTTCCTTTTTCGCGGAAAATGATAAAAATCAGAGATCTAACGGAGGTGAATTGCATGGATAGTTGCGATAGTACAGGGCGAAGTACGAAATGCGGTGTGGCATACAGAGAGACGCAGAATGCGGCTATCGGTGCAGTGACAGAAAATCTCCGGTAGCTGGATTCCATATTGAGATGTCTCGAGAACACCGCAAGGGAACGGCCTGTCCATCACAGCGATGTATGGTTGGACCCCGCCAGGAATTATTCTGGGCGGTGTTCTTTTTGTTGCCGAAATTCAGGCAATTCGATCAGGAGGCGTGAAGATACGCACAGTCCTGATGATAAGAAGTAACTGGACGGATAAAAGACAGTTACAACGGAAAAGGAGGCAGAAATGGAAACAGAAGTTTTAAAAGAACAACATTATGTGGAAGAACTGGTCGAGATCATCCGCAGCGGACTTCCGAAGGAGGAGCTGATCGACCGGTTATCCGATTATCATGATAACGATATTGCGGATGCCCTCACAAAGCTGACACCGGATGAGAGGCGGGAACTCTATCCGCTGATCGGCGTGGAGCGGGTTGCGGAGATCTTCGCGTACTTAGATGATGCGGAGCCGTACCTGAAGGAGCTTCCGATCGAGAGCGCCGCAAAGATCGTTTCCGAGATGGACTCCGACGATGCGGTGGATGTCCTGGAAGAGATGGACGCGACGACGAAGCATAAGATCGTCGGTATGCTGGATAAGGAAGCCAGCGAGGATGTAAGACTCCTGTTCTCATACGATGAGGATGAGATCGGAAGCCGTATGACCACCAACTTTATCATGATCCACAACAACCTGACGATCCGCCAGGCGATGCGGGAACTGATCGAGCAGGCGGGAGAGAACGACAATATCTCTACGATCTATGTGATCGATGACGAGGATAAATTTTACGGAGCGATCGATCTGAAGGACCTGATCATCGCAAGAGAGTATACGGACCTTGAGGACCTGATCAGCCACTCCTATCCGTATGTCAAGGATCATGAAAAGGTTGCGGACTGTATCGAGCAGATCAAGGATTACGCTGAGGATTCCATCCCGGTACTGCAGGAAGACGGAACGATCGCCGGTATCATCACATCTCAGGATATCGTTGAGGCCGTGGATGATGAGATGGGCGAAGATTACGCGAAATTAGCCGGTTTGACTGCGGAGGAGGATCTGAACGAGAAGCTGACGGAGAGCGTGAAAAAGAGACTTCCGTGGCTTGTCATTCTGTTATTCCTGGGCATGGTAGTATCTTCCGTTGTGGGCGCTTTTGAGGCTGTCGTTGCGGTGATCCCAATCGTCATGTGCTTCCAGTCTCTGATCCTCGACATGGCAGGAAATGTCGGAACACAGTCTCTGGCTGTTACGATCCGTGTGCTTATGGACGAGGAACTGACTGCAAAGCAGAAGCTTATGCTTGTTGTGAAAGAGATGAAGATCGGCTTCGTGAACGGACTGTTTCTTGGAGTTATGGCGTGGCTTTTCCTCGGAATCTATATCTGCGTGATCAAGGGATATCCGATCCACCATGCGCTGCTTGTCTCCGGCTGTGTCGGAATCGCACTTGTGACAGCGATGGTGATCTCCAGTATGGTCGGCACACTGATCCCGATGTTCTTTAAGAAGATCAACGTAGACCCGGCGGTTGCGTCCGGCCCGCTGATCACGACTGTGAACGACCTTGTCGCGATCGTAGTTTATTATGGACTGGCAATGTTATTTCTGGTTGATCTGCTGCATGTGACGGGCTGATATCAGATGAAATAAAATGTGAATAAATATAGAAAAAATGGGCGATCCTATGAATATCAGGATGGTCCATTTTTTATGCAGCAGGAAATTTCGAGGAATTCTCTGTTACATAAAAAGGCACACTCTTTTTTATTCCGGGAATCGTCTGATAAACTTATGGTAACGACAACTTTTTTCAATTGAATGTTTTGGCATACGATCCTCTTGAACTGAAAATGATGCTATGATAAAATTATGATAGTTAGCAAAAACTAACTGAAATACTGGCTGGCATTTCCTAAACATGTGCTGGTGGGTGATTTCGCAGGTGGACAGATCAATAGATCACGTCATTTTTCCTGTCTGATCCGGGTGGGAGAGTAATTGGCGTTGATACTTGAAAGGAGTTTATGATGATAAATAATCTGAAAATTGAGAAAGTCATTGGAAGGGAGATCTTAGATTCCCGTGGAAATCCCACGGTTGAGGCGGAGGTATATCTCACAGACGGAACCATCGGGAGAGGAACCGCACCGAGCGGGGCATCTACCGGCGAGTTCGAAGCGCTGGAATTAAGAGACGGAGATCAGGCACGTTATGGCGGAAAAGGTGTGACAAAGGCCGTTGAAAATATCAATACAATTATCAACGAGACCCTGACAGGCATGGATGCATCTGATATCTACGCAGTTGACCGTGCCATGATCAAGGCTGACGGAACAAAGGACAAGTCAAAGCTTGGTGCGAATGCGGTCCTTGCGGTATCTATCGCCTGCGCGCGCGCTGCATCTATTTCCTTAGATATTCCGTTATACAGATTCCTCGGTGGAATAGGTGGAAACCGTCTTCCGGTTCCGATGATGAACATTATCAACGGCGGCTGCCATGCACTTTCCTCCGGTCTTGATGTTCAGGAATTTATGATCATGCCGGTCGGAGCTCCGTCCTTCAAGGAGTGCTTAAGATGGTGCGCAGAGGTGTTCCATGCACTGGCTGCGATTTTAAAAGAGCGCGGACTTGCAACATCTGTCGGCGATGAGGGTGGTTTCGCTCCGGCATTAAAGTCTGATGAGGAAGCGATCGAGACGATCCTCGAGGCAGTAAAGAAAGCCGGATATGAGCCGGGCCGTGACTTCAGGATCGCTATGGACGCGGCATCCTCCGAGTGGAAGACAGGAAAGGTCGGCGAGTACAAGCTCCCAAAGGCAGGAACTGTCTATACTTCCGAGGAGCTCATCGAGCATTGGAAGAAGCTTGTTGAGAAATATCCGATCATTTCCATTGAGGATGCCCTTGATGAGGAAGACTGGGAAGGCTGGAAGAAGCTGACTGCAGAGCTGGGACAGAAGGTACAGTTAGTCGGAGATGATCTCTTTGTAACAAACACAGAGAGACTTTCCAAGGGAATTCGGCTTGGCTGTGCAAACTCTATCCTGATCAAATTAAATCAGATCGGTTCTGTATCAGAGACCCTGGAGGCGATCAAGATGGCACACCGCGCCGGCTACACAGCAATCTCCTCCCATCGCTCCGGTGAGACCGCAGATACGACCATCGCAGACCTCGCCGTAGCCCTCAACACCTGCCAGATCAAGACGGGTGCCCCGTCCAGATCTGAGCGTGTCGCGAAGTATAACCAGCTTCTCAGAATCGAGGAAGAGCTCGGAGAAAATGGGGTATATCCGGGAATGGACGCGTTTCATGTAGAATAAAAATATATGAGGAGATCCCTGATGACCGGTGAGGCTGTTGGGGATCTTTTCTTCAAAAAATTAACACAATATTTTCACAGGCTTTTCACAAAAGTTTCCTAATCTATAAAATAGACAGTGACGATGTGTTATAAATGAAAAGGAAACGGAGAGAAACGGTTATGATGAAGGTTGGAAGACGGATCGGGTTATTTCTGGCGGCGGCGCTTATACTTTCCGGATGCAGCAACAGTGCGGCAGGAAGCGGAAGCAGCGCGGCGCAGACGGAAGCAGAGACAAGTCAGGCGGAGACAGAGCGTGCCGGGGAGACGGCGGTGACATCGCTGCCGCAGATCGACTCCACAAAATGGCAGTATAATTCAGACGATAAGGTATACTGGCAGACAGGAATCTCCTATTGTGAGAATCCGGCTGATGAAAACTATGAGACACTTGGAATTTTTGTTCCGGCAGCGTACATGAATGCGAAGGACAATGGGGATGGAACATTTACCTGTAAGATCAATAATCAGGTGGCAGTCAAGGGCTACACGGCGGATTCCGCGCCTATCGTGATTCCGGTCAACACGCCCGGATATTCCGCAATGGAAGCGCCGACAGACTATGTGGCAGATTCTGTATCTTACACGAACTCCGGATTTATCTATGTGGCAGCAGGCTGCCGCGGACGCGACGCAGGCGCACCGGCGGGAGTGACGGATCTGAAGGCTGCAATCCGGTATATCCGGTATAATGACGGCGTGATCCCGGGAGATGTGGACCGGGTATTTTCCTTCGGCATGAGTGGAGGAGGAGCCCAGAGCGCACTTTTGGGAGCAACCGGTGACAGCGAAGATTATGAGCCATATCTGACAGCCATCGGCGCGGTTGCCGGCGTCAGTGATGCGGTGACCGGCTCCATGTGCTGGTGTCCGATCACGGAACTCGATTATGCGGACGAGGCGTATGAGTGGAATCTTGGAAACACGCGAACAGACCTTACAGAACAGGAACAGACGTTATCAAACGGAATGGCAGAGGCATTTGCAACGTATATCAATGAGCTGGGGCTCAAGGATGCTTCCGGAAATGCGCTGACATTGACGGAGTCTGAAGAGGGAATCTATCAGTCTGGCACGTATTATGAATACCTGAAAGGGGTTGTGGAGACATCTCTGAACAATTTCCTGGAAGATACCACGTTCCCGTATACGGTGGAGACGAGGAAAGGACCTCATGGCGGTGGGAGAGATCAGGGTGGACAGAAGCCGGATGATAAGGCAGCACCGCAGGGAGACAAAGCACCGAACGGTGAAGCAGCTCCAGACGTAGGAAACGGGGCTCCTGACTTTTACGCCATGGACGGTGTTGACCGGAATCTCGCTACCGGAGGTGTGACACTTTCCGGCACCTATGAGACAGCACAGGATTACATCGATGCCCTGAACGCGGCTGGAACCTGGGTCAACTATGACAGCGCCACCAACACGGCGACCATCACCAGCATTGCGGACTTCACGAATGCATGCAAGCGCGCCTCCAAGGGAATCGGTGCATTCGATGCCTTAGATGAGAGTCAGGCAGAAAATACATTATTTGGATATGGTGACGGTACAACTTCCCACTTTGATGCCACACTGGCAGAACTCTTAAAGGATGACGAGACCTACGGCGCGGCGTTCACGGAAGCAATGGAGAAGACAGATTCTGAGGGAAAGACGGTGACTGAGAGAGGAAACATGTACAATCCGCTCTATTATCTCTCGGGGTATTATGATGGTTATCAGAAATCTACGGTTGCCAACTACTGGCGTATCCGCACCGGAATCGCCCAGAGCGACACCTCCCTCACAACAGAAGTAAATCTGATGCTGGCGCTGAAAAATTATGGCGCGGATGTGGATTTTGCAACGATATGGGGCGAAGGCCATACGATGGCAGAGAGTACCGGGGACTCTACGACGAACTTTATTGAGTGGGTCAATAAGTGCCTGAAATCAAAGAATTAAAAAGGCTGCTCTAAAGAGAGAAGATCTTCTTTAGAGCAGTTCTTTAATGTAATAGGAAATTCTGATGAATTCCTTATTACATTAAAAGGCACTAACGTGCCCAGGATGTGCACTCGTGCGAAGATATAAGTTATCACTGCCGCACACAAATATATTAGCAACCAGAATCTGTAAATGAAATACGCGCCATATTCATACAACATGAGATAAAATATGCATATCAAACAAAAAAAATAGGGAAATCAAGAAAAAACCATATAATTATATCAAAAATGACTGGTATATTAGTTGACGACTATAAAAAAGTAGTGTAAATTAGTTATAAAGATATCGAGAACGAACAGAACATAAATACAGGAGGAAACAATATGAAAATGACATTCCGCTGGTACGGCGAGGACAGTGATCCGATCAAGCTGAAACAGATTCGCCAGATTCCAGGCATGACAGGACTGATGGGGGTACTTGACTACAAAGCGGCAGGTGAAGCGTGGGAAGAAGAGGAAGTTCGGGAGTATATCGAACACGTTCATGCTTCAGGACTCGAGTGCGAAGTGATTGAGAGCGTTAATGTTCATGAGGATATTAAGATGGGTCTCCCGACAAGAGAAAAATATATCGAAAATTATATCACTTCCATCAGAAATCTTGCGAAGTATGGTGTGAAAGTCATCATCTATAACTTCATGCCGGTGTTTGACTGGCTGAGAACGGATCTTGCCAGAGAGATAGAAGAAGATGGATCAAACAGTCTGTACTTCGATGAAAAAGATCTCGGAGAGATGACTCCGCTTGATCTTGTGAAGAAGACGGCTGAGGGATGCAACGGATTTACGCTCCCGGGTTGGGAACCAGCCCGCCTTGCGGAGCTTGAAAAGACATTAAAACAGTATGAAACGATAACAGAGGACGATCTTCGCGAGAATTATAAATACTTCCTCAATGCAATTATCCCGGTATGCGAGGAAGTTGGAGTAAAGATGGCATGTCATCCGGACGATCCGGCATGGCCGATCTTCGGGCTTCCGAGAATTGCCCACAGCCAGGATGATTTTGATAAGATCTGCAGTCTCTATGACTCACCAGCGAATGGAATCTGTCTGTGCACAGGTTCACTGGGATCCAATCCGGACAACGATATCCCGTCCATCATAAGACACTTCGGAAACATGAACCGGATCAATGCAATGCATGTGAGAAATGTAAAATTCCTCGGATATCATAAATTCCGTGAGGCATCTCATTTATCTTCTGATGGCTCCATGGATATGTACGAAATCATGAAGGCAATATATGAGACATGCCCAGACACATATATCCGTCCGGATCACGGAAGAATGATCTGGGACGAGGTAGGACGCCCGGGATATGGACTCTATGACCGTGCGCTTGGCGCAACATATTTAAACGGTCTATGGGAAGCAATTGACAAGAATGCAGGCTCCTCAAAAGACTGATATATGAGCAGACATGCATGAGGAAGGTGTGGTGAAAATGAAACTGACCTTAAGTGGATTGAAAGATACGGCAGCCTGGGAGAAGGCCGGAGTGAGACTTCCGGACTATCCGATTGAAACGGTGAAGGAAGAGACAAAAAAAGCTCCGATATGGGTGCATTTTGGAATCGGTAATATTTTCCGCATGTTTATAGGAGGAATCGCAGACCGCCTGATTTCCCAGGGTGATATGGATAAAGGGATCACCTGTGTGGAAACATTTGACTTTGATGTCGTTGATAAAATTTATAAACCATATGATAACCTTGTGCTGGGTGTCACATTGAAGGCGGACGGAGCGATCGATAAGCGTATTATTGGCTCTTTAACGGAGGCAGTCAAGGCTCAGCGGGATATTCCGCAGGAGTGGGACCGCCTGAGAAAAATCTTTACCGACCCGGACCTTCAGATGGTTTCGTTTACAATTACAGAAAAAGGTTACGCGCTGAAGAATTCGGAAGGAAATTATCTTCCGTTTGTTCAGGCTGATATCGATCATGGTCCGGCATGTGCAAAGGGTGCGATGGCAGTCGTGTGCGCATTATTATTTGAACGTTTCAGGGCAGGAAAGCATCCGCTGGCACTGGTGTCCATGGATAACTGTTCCCATAATGGAAAGAAATTACAAACGGCTGTTCTGACGATGGCCAGAGAATGGAAAGTGAGAGGCTTTGTCGACGAGGACTTTATTGCATATCTCTCGGACGAGAAATATATTTCCTTCCCCTGGACGATGATTGACAAGATCACCCCACGCCCAGCGGAATCGATATGGAAAGAACTGGAAAAAGAGGGAATTGAGGATATTGCCCCGGTTATCACGTCAAAGAAAACATACATTGCTCCGTTCGTAAATGCGGAGGGACCGCAGTATCTGGTTGTGGAAGACAAATTCCCGAACGGCCGTCCGAAACTGGAGAATGCTGGAGTCTACATGACGGACCGTGACACGGTAAACAAAGTGGAGCGCATGAAGGTTACGACATGCTTAAATCCGCTGCATACAGCCCTGGCGGTATACGGCTGCGTTCTTGGATATACGCTGATCGCGGATGAAATGAAGGACAAAGAACTGAATAAACTTGTCCATGAGATCGGTCCGGTTGAGGGAATGCCGGTCGTTACAGACCCGGGAATTCTGTCTCCGGAAGACTTTGTAGAGGAAGTTATCAACGTCAGGATTCCGAATCCATTTATGCCGGATACCCCGCAGCGAATTGCGACGGATACCTCCCAGAAAGTGGGGATCCGCTATGGTGAGACGATTAAAGCATATGCTGCCAGATATGGGAGTGCCGAACGCCTGACAGCGATACCACTGGCAATTGCGGGATGGTGCCGCTATCTGCTGGGAGTTCAGGATGATGGAAAAACATTTGAGCGCTCTGCAGATCCGATGCTTTCAGAGCTTACAAAGGCTATGGATGGGATTGAGATCGGCAGACCGGAGACTTATAATGGCCAGCTGAAAGAAATCCTTTCCAACGAAAATATTTTTGGAATCGATCTCTACAAAGCCGGAATCGGCGATAAGGTCGAGCAGATGTTTCTGGAAGAGATTGCCGGAACCGGGGCAGTCAGAAGTACTCTGAAGAAATATATGGATTAAATATAAAAAGAAACGCGTTCACTTTTACTGGTGACGCGTTTCTTTTTGCATACAAAGCAGGGTTTTACGGTTCATTTACCTGAACGACAACTTTCATATAGTCGCCTGGATTCTGCTCGATATCGATGATTACGGCAGGCGCATCCTCGAGCGAGACAACTTTGGTGAGTATTTTTTTGATATCGATCTTACCGCTGTGGATCAGATCGATGGCCTCTTCGAATTCACCGGCGCTGGTACGGGCACCGCGGATATCGATTTCCTTTTTCGTGATAAGATCTGTCGGAATCGAAGTCTCGGTTTTGGGCCATCCGGTGAGAGTGATTCGGCCGGCGTGACATACAAGATCAAGGGTGGAACGGATTGCAGCATTTGCACCGCTGCATTCCATCACCTGCTGTGCCATGACACCGCCTGTAATCTCGCTGATGCGGGAAGCTGCATCTTCTGTTTTTGAGTTGATCGTGTATTCAATGCCGAGTTCCTTAGCAAACTCAAGACGCTCGTCGACGAGATCCAGCAGGATTGCGTGGGCACCGTAAGCCTGAGCGACCATTCCGGCCAGGAGACCGATAGGACCGGCACCAATAATGGCACAATATTCCCCGGTCTTTAAACCGCCGCGATGGATCCCGTGAAGTGAGATCGTGAGGGGCTCCGCCATGGCTGCCTCTTCCCAGCTCATATCATCCGGCATTTTTACGAGCATGTCGGCAGGATGACAGAAATATTCTGCCATACCGCCATCCACATGCACGCCGAGCACATGCAGGTCGGTACAGCAGTTTGTACGTCCGATCTTGCAGGGATAGCAGTGACCGCAGTACAGATAGGGATCAGCGATGACCTTATCACCAACCTTCAATCCCTTCGGGTTGTTTTCCGGGATTGATTCGACGATTCCTGCCAGTTCATGACCGATAATTCTTGGATAAGAGACAAGGTTATTCGTTCCGCGGAACGCTCCGATGTCACTGCCGCAGATTCCTGCTGTAATGATTTTGATGAGTGCTTCATTTGATTTCGGTATCGGCTTCTCGACGTCGGAAAGTATTACATTTCCTGGTTCAATAATTCTTATTGCTTTCATAGAACAACATCTCCTTATGTATTCTCACGAACGTAATATATTAGTTGCGTTTGGCTTATTATACTATAATAAAAGACTTATATCAATAAAATTTGGCAATAGCTAACAAAAACAGATGAAATAATTCGGAAACAAGGACCTACAGACAAATATATTCGTGAAACAAAAGAAGAAAAAATATTAGTAATAGACAGGAAAAAGAAAAACCATATTGGCAAAAATGGTAATTTCTGGTATAAATGAAGTTAGGGGAAAACAAACGAAGGGAAGGATCTTATGGCGTTTGAAATTTGCAGTGAGCGAAAAGACGGGGAAACCAACAGCAAATATGCGTATCGTCTGTTGCGGAAAAATATCATGAGCTTCCGGCTTGTTCCGGGAGAAACTCTGGAGGAAATGGATATCAGTGCTCAACTGGGAATGAGCCGTACACCTGTGCGAGAGGCGTTGATACTTTTGAAGAATGAAAAACTGGTAGATATTTTACCGCAAAAGGGAAGCAAGGTCAGCTATATTGATTTAAATCTGGTACGCCAGGGATATTTCACGAGACGTGTGATAGAAACTGAGATATTTAAAGAGACTGCGGGAGCTTTATCGGTAGAGCAGCTGCATATGATGAAACAGAATCTGGAAGCGCAAGAACAGGAAATCAGAAAAGGTACACTGATGAGTGATTATTTTTTTGAGTTGGATAATGATCTTCACCAGATGCTGTATAGTTTTAGCAGTAAGCTGGAAATCTGGCAATGCCTGCATAAGATTGGTGCGCACTATGAAAGAGTCCGCTATCTTGACACAAAGACAAATGACATTAATCAGGAACAGATCCTGGAGGAACATAGACAGATCTATTATTATATGATGATGGGAATTCCGGAAGATGTCGATGTAAATACTTTTATGACCGGTCATCTTGGACGATTCCGGAAAGACCTTCCCCAAAAGATAGAAATATATCCGGATTATTTTCTTGGATAATATATTGAAAGAACTTCTGTTACGCTGAAAATAACAGGGTAACAGAGGTTCTTTTTTTGTTCTTGAAGAAACTAAATGCCGAAACGGAAAACGGTGCAAAATATTTAAGAAAAGACGGCAAGAACTGTCTGATGTTTTTTGAAAACAAAAACGAGAAAAGTAAACCAATAAACAAAAAAATGATAAAATAGATGATTGGTGATGTTTCTGGATAAGGAAAAGACGTAATAATCAGATGAATTCGTACAAATGAGAAAGTTAAGTGAAATGAGAAAACGCTGATCTGAAGAGCTATTTTGAACTCAGAAAAAGATTAAATGTGATAATATTATGGAAATACTGCAAAAAAACTTAAAGTAATATATTAGGGAAAATGAAAAATAGAGAAAAAACGATAGAGAAATAAAGCTAAATGGCAATTTGAACCGTCAAATAAGAGCCCCAGAAGAGTAAAAATAATGAAATGCTGGACTCTTACATGTTAAAAATGCATAAAAATATCCGGAACAACAGTGGAAAATATACAAAATACCTCATATAGACGCAAAATATATTGACAGCTCAAACAGCACCATGTATAATCTGAGGTACATAGAGAAATATATAAGTTATATTTTGTGCGACATATGAAAAACGGCAGACAGAATTCAATAGATAAAGGAGATGATTACTGAAGATACATCAGACATCAGACATTTTTTGAACTGAGCGCTTTGTGAAAGCAGGGGCGTGAAAGCGAAAATTATGTATAGAATCCATAAGTTAACAGAAATGAACACATGTCAAAAGAGGAGGAGAACGATGAGAAAGAGATTTTTAGCGTTAGTATTATCAGTAACTATGGCAGCGAGCCTTTGCGCGTGCGGCGGCGGATCTACAACGACGACAACAACAGCAGCGGCAGGGACAGCGGCTGCAGGTGAGTCCAAGACGGAGGAAACAACCGCTGAGGCAGCTGATTACAAGATCGGAATTATGACAACAACGGTATCACAGAGTGAGGAAAGCTATCGAGCAGCAGAAAAGCTGGAAAAGGAGCATCCAGGTAAGATTGTACTGGCAACATTCCCGGATAAGTTTGCGACAGAGCAGGAGACCACGATTTCCACAGCATTGAGTCTTGCATCTGATCCGGATATCAAGGCAATTATTTTCAGTCAGGCTGTGCAGGGAACAGCAGCAGCATGTCAGAAGATCAGAGAAGTTCGTCCGGATATTCTGTTGATTGCAGCCGGATATCAGGATGATGCAGCAACTTCTTCCGCCAATTGCGACATCTTCTATCATGCAAACGTTCCGAAGATGGGCATCCAGATGGTAGACGAGTTAAGCGATATGGGTGCAAAGACTTTTGTACATTATTCGTTCCCGCGTCATCTCGCATGGCAGCCGACAGCAGATCGTCTTCAGAATATGAAAGATCGATGTGCAGAACTTGGTTTAACACTGGTAGAGACAACTACACCAGATCCGATGTCTGATGCAGGTACATCCGGCACACAGCAGTTCGTACTTGAAGATGTTCCGCGTTCTGTTGACAAATATGGTGTTGAGACAGCCTTCTTCGGTACGAATACTGCACAGCAGGAGCCGATGATCAAGAGTGTTGTTGATACAAAGTCTTACTTTACATACCCGTCCGACCCGTCTCCGTTTGTAGGCTTCCCGTCTGCACTTGGTATTGAGGTTCCGGATGACAAGTTATACGATACAGAGTATATGATGAATGCGATTAAAGAGAAATTGGCTGAGGCTGATATGACTGGTCATATGGGTACATGGACTGCTCCGGTTATGACATTATTCATGACAGGAAGCTATGCGTACGCAGAAGCGTTCTGTGAAGGAAAAACCGGCGGTGAGAAGCTGGATACTGAAATCTTTAAAGAGACATTAAGTGAAGCAGCAGGAGCAGACGTAGACGTAGAAAACATTACAGATGGCGGAACTACATACGATAATGGATTCTTTATTATGTGTTCTTATGAAAGATTTTAATTAAAATTGATGTAAATGATAGGGAAAGAGAACTTCCCTGATGCTTTCAAAGAGAAGGGGATGCATTTTTGCATCCCCCCTTTTTATAAGAAGAATGAATCTATTTTAGTACATTAAAAACACAAAAATGCAAGGGGTACTGGAAAGGAGAAAAAGGTTGAGCAGTAAATATATATTGGAAATGAACCATATCGAAAAAGAGTTTTTCGGTAATAAAGTATTAAAAGATGTAAGTATCAAGGTAAAACCGGGCGAGATTGTGGCGCTTATCGGAGAAAATGGTGCTGGAAAATCTACAATCATGAATGTACTTTTTGGTATGCCTGCTATCCATCAGACAGGAGGCTTTAAGGGAGAGGTACTGATTGATGGAGAAAAAGTCAATATCAAATCACCGATTGAGGCGATGAAGTATGGAATCGGAATGGTACATCAGGAGTTTATGCTGATCGATGGTTACGATGTGGCAGAAAATATTAAGCTGAACCGGGAAAATTTAAAGAAAACTCCGTTAAGCTTATTGTTTGGAAAGCGCATGAATCTTGTAGATAGGAAAACAATGCATGAGGAATCCAGGGCAACACTGGATTCTCTGGGGATTGAACTGAGTGACCAGACACGAGTGGGAAGCCTTCCGGTTGGTTATAAGCAGTTTGTGGAGATCGCAAGAGAACTTGATAAGAAAAATATTAAGCTGATCGTATTGGATGAGCCGACAGCGGTATTGACGGAAAAAGAGGCTGAACAGTTTCTGGAATGTGTAAAAAAAGTTGCAGAAAAGGGAATTGCATTTATCTTTATCAGCCATAAACTGGATGAGGTTAAACGTTATACTCATCACACATTTGTTCTGCGGGACGGCGAAATGGTAGGAGATTATGATACCGCGGAGCTGAGCACGATTAAAATGTCCGAATTGATGGTAGGACGTAAGGTTGAGATTCTTAATCGTGACATTACCGAAGAAAGTGTAGATGAGAACCAGAAAGCTTGCCTGGAACTGGAACATTTTGGCGTCAGTATGCCAGGAGAAGTTGCAAGAGATATTACCTTCAGCGTTAAAAAGGGTGAGATCTTTGGAATCGGAGGACTGGCCGGACATGGAAAAATCAGTATTGCAAATGGAATTATGGGATTGTATCCATCGAAGGGCAGCGTAAAGATTCATGGAAAGACGATGAATGTAGCGAAAACAAATGACACATTAAATGAAGGAATCGCATTTGTATCGGAAGATCGCCGTGGAGTTGGATTGATGTTGGATGAGTCCATTGAGTTGAACATATCGATTGCGGCATTAAAGACAAAAAATCGGTTCATAACGAAAAAATTCGGAATTTCATTTTATGATAAAAAAGGTGCCATAGAGTATGCGAAGAAAATGATAGAAGAACTTGATATACGCTGTACCGGATATGCGCAGCCGGTAAAGAGTTTATCGGGAGGTAATCAGCAGAAAGTATGTATTGCCAGAGCTCTGACATTAGAGCCGGATATTTTGTTTGTTTCTGAGCCAACCAGAGGAATTGATATCGGCGCGAAGAAGATGATTCTGGATTCACTTTTAAAATTAAATAAAGAAAAAGGAGTTACTGTAATTATTACATCCAGTGAATTAGCAGAGCTTCGTTCCGTATGCAACAGAATTGCCATTGTAACGGAAGGAAAGGTGGCAGGTATTCTTCGGTCTGATGAAGATGATTATAAATTTGGATTGTTAATGAGTGGATCTAAGGTTGAAGATGCGAAAAAGGAGGCCGAAAAGGAATGAAGAATACATGGAAAAATGTAGTTGATTACATAGGTACATCACGTCTTGTGGTAATCGGATTTCTGCTTGTACTTATGATTTCTGTATTTCCGCTGGGAATTAATCCGGGAATGATCTATTCGGACTGCCTGGTTCGAATTGGAATGAATGGTTTTTTAGTACTTGCTATGATGATCTCCATTGTATGTGGAGCAGGATTAAACTTTGGCCTTCCGATTGGAATTTTGTGTGGTTTATTTGGCGGGTCAATCGCCGTACAGTTTAACTGGAGTGGTCTGGGCGGCTTTTGGGGAGCATGTCTTGTGTCTGTACCGGTAGCATTAATTGTGGGTTATCTGTATGCAAAATTGTTAAATAATGTAAAGGGGTCAGAGATGACAGTAGGAAACTATATGGCATTCTCTATTGTATCATTGATGTCCATTGCCTGGCTGGTATTACCGTACAGTAATCCCAAAATCGTGTGGCCGATTACAGGTGTAGGCCTTCGAACGACATTAACACTTGAAGATAACTATGACAAAGTTTTAGATAAGTTCCTTAAAATTGATTTTAAACAGATGGGAATCTTACAGAGTAATCCATATTGGAAAGATTTTTCTGTCTCAACTGGACTTCTTCTTACATTTGCTGTTGGATGTATTCTGATGTGGCTGTTTATGAAAACAAAAGCGGGAGTAATCATGCGGTGCAGTGGCGGAAACCCGGGATTTTCCAGAACACTGGGTGTAAACAACAATCATATCCGTACGATTGGAATTATGGCGTCCACAGTTATTGCAGCGATTGGTATTAATATCTATTCACAGAGCTATGGATTTTATCAGTTTTATTCCGCACCGCTTATGATGGCATTTCCGGCAATGGCAGCAATTCTGATTGGTGGAGCAACACCGAAGAAAGCAACTGTTTTCAATGTAATACTCGGAGTTATTTTATTCCAGAGCCTTCTGACATTGGCAACACCGGTAGCGAATGCACTGATCAATGCGGGAAGTATCTCTGAGGTAGTCAGAATCATCGTACAGAATGGAATTATTTTGTATGCACTGACGAAGATTAAAAGTAATGGAGGAAAGTAGACATGGGAAAAAAGAAACAGAACAAAGTGTTGGAAATCCTTCAGGGTAATATGGTTCCAATCTTATTTACGCTGTTATGTCTGGTCAGCATTAAAATATCCGGTCAATCGGCAAGCTATGTAATTACGGAAACAATATCACGAGTAAGCCGTAACGCCATTTTAATCGTTTCCCTGATCCTGCCGGTTATGTGCGGTATGGGTCTGAATTTCAGTATTGTACTTGGAGCGATGGCAGGAGAGATTGGTCTGATCCTTATTACTCACTGGAGTATTGATGGACTTCCGGGAATCATCGTTGCTTCGTTGATCGGAACTGTTCTGGCTATTGTACTTGGAACTCTGACAGGTATGCTGTTCAATAAAGTGAAAGGTCAGGAAATGATAACCGGCATGATTTTGGGATTTTTTGCAGTCGGTGTGTACGATCTGATCTTTATCTTTATGGTAGGAAGCGTAATTCCTATGGTGAACCCGGAAATCATGCTGAATTCCCAGAATGCAGCAGGTGAAACGGTTTATGTGGGACTGAGAAACACGATCGATTTCCATGCGGCAACGAAATATGCCGTGGATAATGCGTGCAAGATGATGTTTGTAAAACTGCTTCCGATGATGTTGGTGGGATTTGCAGCAGTTACAGTTCTGATCGTTGCATTTAACATGGGAAAGAAAAAACTTGATGTAAAGAAGTCCCTGTTCGCAGCAAGAGGCTTTCTGATCACGACAATCATTTTAGGAATTCTGCAGATTCTGATGAAGACCTCCAAAGCAGTACAGAAAGCATTTTTTATTGTGCAGGTTCCGATTCTGACGGCTGTCATCATTGCATTGGTATGTATGCTGGTAGTGTTTATCACAAAAACAAAACTTGGTCAGGACATTAAAACGGTCGGCATGAATATGCAGGTTGCTACAGCGGCAGGTATCAACGTTGATAAGACACGTATTGTTGCTACTGTCCTGTCAACAGTAATTGCTTCCTGGGGACAGATCATTTTCCTGCAGAATATCGGTAATGTACAGACCTTCAACAGTCATGAGCAGGTAGGAACATATGCAGTTGCAGCACTTTTAGTTGGAGGCGCATCGATCGATAAAGCCACAATGGGACAAGTATTTACCGGAACGGTTTTGTTCCATATCCTGTTCTTCATTACACCTCTCGCAGGCAAAGTTTTATTCAGCGATCCGCAGTTAGGTGAGTATTTCCGAGTATTCTTATGCTATGGAATTATCGCAGTATCGCTGATCCTTTATGCATGGAAGAAGATTGCTGCTGATAAGAAACGGATTGAAGAAGAAAACAGACTGCAGATGGAAGAACTTAATAAGTAAGGAATCATTATAATCATAAATGTATGGAAAGGAAGGTACAAGTGATGGTTGAGAGCTTGAACAAAAGAATCGAAGAGAATGCGGACAAAATGATTCAGTCTTTGTGTGAGGTTGTACAGATCCCCAGTGTATACGGGGAACCGCAGCCAGGAGCACCTTTTGGAAAAGAGTCACGCCGCGCACTGCAGTATGCGATGGATTTAGGAAAGAAGCTTGGATTTGAAACAGTTGTTAACGTGGATGATCAGGTGTGCTATATTGAATATGGTACAGGAACTAAAACTGTGGGTGTGTTTGCGCATCTGGATGTAGTTCCGGAAGGAAAAGGCTGGACATATCCTCCGTTTGGTGGAGAAATTCATAATCATCGGGTTTATGGACGCGGTACCGTAGATAATAAAGGACCGTACATTGCATCTCTTTACGCATTATATGCAATCAAGGAATTGGGTCTGCCGTTAGGAGACTGGAAGATCCGAATCGTGGGCGGAACAAATGAAGAAAAGGGAATGGAAGATATGAAACACTACGTCGAAAAGTGTGGTGCTCCGGATGCCGGCTTCACACCGGATGGCTTATATCCGATGTCCTTTACAGAACGTGTGATCAATTATTACTTCATGTCCTATCCACTGACAGATCCGTCCACAGGAAAAGTAAAAGTAGTCAGCTTAAAGGGCGGAGATATTTTAAATATGGTTCCGGATGAGGCGGAAGCTGTTTTACTTGCAGTGGATGAGGAAGAGGCAAAGAAGACAGCGGAAGCGATTGCGGAATACAGCAAGACAACAGGAAGAGATCTGACTGCTGAAGTGGATGGAAAGAAAATCACGATCCACTCCAAAGGCTTATGCGCACATTCCTGCACACCGTTTAATGGTAAAAATGCGATCGTTGCAATCCTGATGTTCCTTGCAGAACAGAAGCTTGGAGGCTCTATTGGAAAATTCCTCGATTTCTTCAAAGAGAAGATCGGAATGACAACAGACGGAAGCCTTATGGGAATGGCCAGAGCAGATGAGTGCGGAAAACTTACATTCAGCCTCTCGAAGATGGAAATTGATGAGAATATGCTGAAATGGGTTGTCAATATCAGGCTTCCGTATACATATAAAGATGAAGTGACAGCAGACTGGAAAGCACAGGTTGAGCCGGTTGGAATTAAGATCGATGATATGGATCTCCATAAGTCCTATCGTTTCCCATTAGATCATCCGCTGATCACAACACTGCGTACCGTTTATGAGGAACTGACAGGCAAAGACTCAACTCCGAGTTATGAAGGCGGAACATACGCGCAGGCCGTTCCGAATATTGTTCCGTTCGGTTCCATCTTCCCGGGTACGCCGGATCTTTGCCACAGACCGGACGAGTGCATCGAGATTGACGAGTATATTCTTGATGCAAAACTTTTCGGAAATGCGATGTATGCATTGACTCAGAACTACAAATAAACAAGAAAAATAAAATAGCTGCTGCGCGGATAAAATGCTGCGCAGCGGCTTTGCATTACTTGAAATACATAAATGGAGGAACCTGTTTCATGATTGAAGTAAAAAATCTGGTAAAGCAATACGGAGAGTTCAGGGCAGTAAATGACATAAGCTTTACGATCGAAGAGGGGAAAATTTACGGATTTCTTGGACCAAATGGAGCAGGAAAATCCACGACGATGAACATGATTACGGGATATCTGTCCCCCACATCAGGCACGGTTCTGGTGAATGGATATGATATTGCAGAAGAACCGGAAAAAGCGAAGAGTCAGATCGGATATCTGCCGGAAATACCGCCAGTCTATCCGGATATGACACCGCAGGAGTATCTTACTTTTGCGGGAGAACTGAAGAAAGTATCGAAAAAAGAATTAAAGGCAGAAGTGGAGCGAGTGATGGAACTCACAGGCGTCAGCCATATGAGAAACCGGCTCATAAAAAATTTATCAAAGGGATATCGTCAGAGAGTTGGATTTTCATGTGCTCTTTTAGGAAATCCGAAAATCATTATTTTAGATGAACCAACAGTTGGACTGGATCCAAGACAGATCATTGAGATCCGCAGTCTTATTCAGTCATTGAGAGAAAAACATACGGTTATCCTAAGCAGCCATATATTATCAGAAGTAAGTGCCGTGTGTGACAATATATTAATTATTTCAAAAGGCAGGCTCGTTGCCAGTGATACAGCTGAAAATTTAAGCCGGCTTATGCAGCGGGCGAATGTGTACGATATGTTGATTCAGGGAGAAAAAGAATCCTTAAGAAAGATATTCAGCGAAATTCAGGTATTGAAAAATATTCGTGTGGAAGATGCAGCAGCTGGTCTTACAGCGGTGCATTATGAGACCGATGAAAAGATAGATCCGAGAGCAGTTGTGTTCCGAATCCTTGCAAAAGCCGATTATCCGATCATGGAACTGACAACATCCAGAGTGAGTCTGGAAGATGTATTTATGGAACTGACCAATCAGGATGAACAGGCAGATCTGAAAGAGTACAGTGAGGGGGAAGAAAAAAATGCGGGCAATTTATAAAAAGGAGATAGGATCGTTTTACCGATCGATGATGGGATATTTGTATACTGCATTTTTTCTGCTGATTGCAGGCGTCTATTTTGCAGCCTTCAATCTTCAGGGCGGAATATCTGAATTTGGATATGTTTTGGGAAATACGATGGTCGTTCTTCTTGTTGTGATTCCTGTACTCACAATGAGAGCTCTGGGCGGCGAGCAGAGACAGAGAACGGATCAGCTTTTATATACATCTCCGGTAAGGATCAGTCAGATCGTCCTCGGAAAGTTTTTTGCAGTTTTGACTGTATTTACAGTTCCGTTATTGATCCTGGCAACATGTCCACTGGTACTTTCACAGTTCGGAAAGATCTCTTTACTGCAGTCATATTCAAGCTTTCTTGCGTTCTTTTTTATGGGAGCTTCCTGCATTGCAATCGGAATTTTTATATCGAGTCTGACGGAAAATCAGATCATTGCGGCAGTGCTCACATTTGCGGTTATGCTTTTGAGCTACTTGATAAATGGAATCGGCAGTCTGATTAAAGGATATGCGGTCGGGGACATGATTTCACCGTTTCTGCAATGGCTGTCCCTGTTTCAGAGATATTATGATTTCGTGGACGGCTATTTTGATGTAACTCACCTGGTCTACTATGTGAGCGTGGTGGTTTTGTTCCTGTTTTTGACCGTACAGTCCATAAAAAAGAGATTCAGAAAAAGATCCCTGTATATGGGATGCACATGTGCGCTCATGGCAGTGATCGTAGTTCTGCTCAATGCGATCGCAGTAAAAATACCGGCAAAATATATGAAGTTTGATACTTCCGCATTCCGGATTTACAGTTTATCGGATCAGACGAAAAAAGTGGTTGAGAGTCTGGATGAGACAGTGGAACTGTATCTCATTGCACCGCAGGGAAAAGAGGACGAAAAACTCACCCGCCTGCTGGAAAAATATGAGGAATTGGGCGATAAAATCAAGGTGACATATGTTGACTCGATTCTCTCTCCGACATTTGTGCAGAGTTATACGTCGGACAAAGTAAGTGATAACAGTATCATTGCAGTGGGTCCGAACCGTTCAAAGGTGATACGCAATTCCGACCTGTTCCCGTCAAATTATGATTATAATACAGGAAAGACAACGACAGATTTTGACGGAGAAGGACAGATCACAAGTGCAATTCATTTTGTAACCGGTGAGAACCTTTCCCATATGTATATGATTACCGGACACGGAGAGACGGAACTTCCGGAACTGTTTACCGCGTCCCTGGAGAAAGAGGGCGTGGAGTACGATAAACTGAATTTAATGACGATCAATGAAGTGCCACAGGATGCCGAATGTCTGCTTGAGTACATACCTGTGTCTGATATTACAAAGACAGAGGCGGAGGTGCTGACAAAATATCTGGAAAATGGCGGGAAACTGCTTTTGATCACTGGTATTTCAGCTGCTGAAATGCCGAACCTCGGGGAAGTGATGTCCGGATATGGTCTGGCGTCGATTCAGGGGTTGATCATGGAAGGAGATGGAAATCACTGTATTCCGTCGTACCAGAACTTCCTTCTTCCGGAGATCAAGGACAGTGCGGTCACATCGTCATTTATATCGAAGGATGAACTTCTGCTTCTTCCGAATTCACACGCGATCACGGTACTGCCGGATGTACGCAGCACTGTGGATGCGCAGGAAATTTTAACGACAAGCAAATCCTCCTGGCTGAAAACGGATACGTCTGATTTAAGCTATAAAAAGGGTGATCTGACAGGACCTTTTGCAGTAGGTGTGCTTGCATCGGAGCCAGTCGGAGATGATCAGACGAGAATCGCCTGGTTTTCCAGTGACAGTCTCATGGTGGATGAAATCGATGAGATGGTGAGCGGAAATAATAAGAATCTGATCCTGAACACCATTGGATGGATGACAGAGCAGGAAAACAATATTACGATACGCGCGAAGAATACGCAGGCGGTTACACTGCGTTTGACATCGGCACAGGTGATGCAGTGGTCGATCGTATATCTGGCTGTGATTCCGGGAATCGTGCTGGCAGCAGGAATTATATTCTGTGTGAGAAGGAGACGTCGTCAGTGAGAAAAGAAGAGAAGAAAAACCTGATATTGATGGGGCTGACGGCAGTTTGTCTGCTTGTCATTTATCTGCTGTTGGGATGGATGCAGAGCAGACAGTCAGCCCAGAATGATACAACAGTATACACATTGGATCAGGACGCCGTTGTAGGGCTGGAATACGGAAGCAGTGACAATACCGTAAAACTGGTGAAAAAAGATAACGTCTGGGTGTATGTGGATGATGAAAATTTTCCATTGAACCAGAATTTTCTGGAGACCATGGTAAACAAGACCGCTCAGCTGAAGGCGAGAAGGCGTGTGGCAAGCGGGAAAAATGCGTTTCAGAAATATGGACTGGAAATGCCCGCGATTGTAGTACAGGTAAAGACGAAAGACCGAGTGATCAAAATTCTTCTGGGAGATATTAACAGCGCCACCGGAGACTGCTATATGGCGGTTGAAGGAAATGAGAAAGTATATACGGTAGATGCTACTTTTTATACGTTATTCTCGAACGATATTATGGCAATGGCGTCCAGAGAGAGTCTTCCGGATATGCAGATGGAAAATGTTGCGTCTTTCAGGATTGAGAACGATGAAAATACGATCGAGTTCCAGAAGAAAGATGATGGTACCTGGATCACGTCGGAAAATACAGCAGCCGACAGTGGTCTGATAACGGAACTGTTTGCAAAGATACTGAAACTGCGTTATGAACAGATGGTCGTATATCAGCCGGAAGAGGAACAGCTGGCAGAATATGGTTTGGATACTCCACAGACACGGCTTACGATCAACTATATAGACGCAGAAAGTTCGGATAAGAAATCATTCGAACTTTTGATCAGCCATGTGGGACCGGAAACTGATGAAGAGGAAAAGGCTGCACGTTATGTATATTCACGGGAAGGTTGCGGAATCTACACGATTCGTGAGAGCAATCTGGCGGATTTTTTCCAGATCGCGCCGGAAAATTTTCTGTCACTCAGTGTTGCACCGGTGAAAAAGGACAAATTCGATACGCTTACCATCGAGACAGAGATCGGGAAAATTGAATTTTCGATTGACCGGGAAAGTGACCGGGAAGTATACCGTTTAAATGAAAGTGAGATAACGGAAGCGGAGTTCAATTCCGTATACTATCAGCTGTATGCATTCTCAGCGGAACGCAGAGTGTCAGATATTGCGGATCAGCTGACGAGAAATCCGGTTCTGACGTATATTTACAGTAATCGCGCTGACGGAGAGAAAACGGTCCGGGTTGAACTGATTCCGTATGATCAGAATTATTATGGGGCGAAAGTGAATGGAAAAGCACTGCTGCTGGTAAATCGACAGAAGGTCAATGAGCTTTTGAGAAAGATTTCGGAGTATATGAACTGAAATAAAAAAGAGATAAAGAGAGGGAGTCTAACATGAAACAATTGAAGAGTCAGGAAATGAGAAAACTTGCACCGGAGCTTGATCCGTTAAGGATCGGAACGGGCTGGAAGCCGGAAGAGCTTGCGATGCCGCAGGTCATCATCGAGAGCACGGCAGGTGACAGCCATCC